>DAOLNV010000067.1:0-28465 GCA_035416745.1 Candidatus Hydrogenedentota bacterium
CGCGCCGCGAATCTGCCGGAGAACACATGCTTAATTGAGTCACATGGCCACCCCTCACATTCTGGAGGGGTAGACGGGAAAGGCCCTCCCACTCAACGGACAAATACTATCGTCTTTCTCTTGATTTGACCAGTCATCTGTGTTATCCTTGCTGAACAATGAGTGGCCTTCTCAGAGTGGCGCCATAAGTCCAGGACCGGACAAGACCATGTATCGCCGGATTGCCCGAATAGCCGCCATCATCCTTGGGTCCGTGGCAGGGCTTGGCCTTGGTGTGGGCTCATACACGTTCGTTTACGCAAAGGGGTTCTCCTACCTGGGCAACGACCCCGCCACATGCGCCAACTGTCATATCATGCAAGACCATTATGATGCCTGGGCCAAAGGCAGCCACCATGCTGTTGCCACCTGCAACGACTGCCATACCCCCCACTCCTTGATTCCAAAGTATTATACAAAGGGCGTCAACGGGTACCATCATTCGCTGGCTTTCACCACGGGCCATTTTCACGAGCCCATTCAGATTACGCAGTTCAACCGGGACATTGCCGAAGCCAGTTGCCGTTACTGCCACGAGGATATCGTGCATCAGATAGATTTTGGCGGCGGAGGCGGCGAGCCAATGGAGTGCATACGGTGCCACAGTGCTGTTGGGCATCTGGAATAGTTCCACGGCGACCTTAAGGAGCAACTGTCATGAGCGACGCAAACCATGATGCGGAGAATCGTCTTCGACTGTCTCCAAAACGGGTATTCTGGCTGTCCGCAACGCTTGCCCTGACCGTTGCTGTTGCGGCGTTCGGCGTGACGGCCCTGCTGGTCAATATCTTCGAGCGAAAACAAGAAGCACGAAACCCGTTTTTCCGAGTGGTCGAGATCACCGACGAGACCGAAGATCCGGCCGTCTGGGGCAAGAACTTTCCCCTGCAGTACGACTTGTACAAGCGGACGGTTGATATGCAACGGACCAAGTTCGGCGGCAGCGAGGCGCTGCCCCGAACCCCGACCGAGGCCGACCCGCGATCGCAAGTGGCGCAGTCCCGGCTCGAGTTGGATCCCCGCCTGAAAACGATGTGGGCGGGCTATGCTTTTGCGATAGACTTTCGCGAAGAGCGCGGGCACGCCTACATGCTCGAGGATCAAACATTCACGGAGCGCCAACAGAAACCGCAAGTGGGCGCATGCATTCATTGCCACGCATCCGTGTATGTTCCCTACAAGAAGCTCGGCGGCGGCGATCTGATCAAAGGCTTTGAGATGATGAACCCCATGCCGTATCAGGAAGCGCGGAAGCTTGTTGAGCATCCCGTCGCCTGCATCGATTGCCACAACCCTGAGACCATGGAATTGCGTATAACGCGTCCGGCGTTCCTCGAGGGGATCTCGCTTGTCAAGGCTGCGGAAGGGATTCCGGATTACGACGTAAACAAGATGGCGACACGGCAGGAGATGCGCGTCTATGTGTGCGGCCAGTGCCATGTCGAATACTACTTCAAAGGCGATGAAAAGCGCCTGACCTATCCCTGGCACAACGGCTACAAAGCGGATGACGTGCTCGCGTACTACGACTCGATTGACTTCCAGGATTGGAAACACGCCGATACCGGCGCGCCGATGCTTAAGGCGCAGCACCCGGAGTTCGAGTCCTGGAACCAGGGGATTCACGCGCGGGCGGGCGTTGCGTGCGCGGACTGCCATATGCCCTATGTGCGGGTCGGCGCCATGAAGGTCAGCGATCACCACGTGCGCAGCCCGCTGCTGAATATCAACAACGCTTGCCAGACATGCCACAGGGCGCCCGAGGACGAGTTGAAGGCCCGGGCCGAGAATATCCAGACCAAGACATTCGAGATGCGTGACATGAGCATGGCTGCTCTGATGGACCTTATAGAGGCTATAAAGAAGGGCCAAACCGCCGGGACGGCCCCGGAACGCTTGGATGAGGCACGCAGGGCCCAACGGCGCGCATCCTTCCTGATTGACTGGGTTGAGGCCGAGAACTCCTCGGGGTTTCATGCTTCCCAGGAGATTGCGCGAATCCTATTCAAGGCCATGGACCATATTCGCAAGGGCCAGATAGCTTTGGCGGCGGGCGAATCCCCGTCCCCGGCCGCAGCCCAATAGCGATTTGCGAAAGACAGGGCGAATACCCGCGGAAGGACAGGTGTATTTGATAACGTAAATGACGGACCAAGGGTATCGGCTGATGCCAGAATATGTATGGATAGCCTCAGGGATTACAGTGACTGTACTCACCGTCTTGCTGATTCTGCACATGGTGGGACGCCTGCTCAGAAACAGACTCGAACGGGTTATTGCCGAACGCTTTTCCTCCAGGCAGGTTCTTCGCAAGGACTTGTGGGCTCAGTACTTCGGCCGCTCAATGAAGGGCCTGGCACAAATTCGGGGCAACGGCGCCCTGGTACTCACGGAATCGCTGCTATGGTTTGTTCAGGCGCTTCCCCGTACCGAAATCGACATTCCCCTTACCAGTCTTACGTGCGTGACAACAACAAGAAGCCATTTAGGCAAAACCATCTTCAGACCATTGCTGTTTGTCAAATTCGACGCAGGAGAAGGTGCGGACAGCATTGCCTGGGCCGTGCGTGACACCGAGGACTGGGTGCAGGCCGTAGAAGCTGCCAGAAAAACAGCCGTTGCAGCCACAAGATGACGTCAGCGTAGTCAGGACAGCTCTATTGCGCCTCGCCGGCGATCCCTTCAAGCTCGGACCACCGGTCGTACAGGCCGTGGGTCCGTTTCTCCGCGGCTTCCAGTTCCGCAAGCACCTTCTGCACTTCCTGATTGGGCCTCTTATAGAATGACGGAGCGTTCACCTCACGCTGCAAACGGCTTACCTCGTCTTCGGCCTTGAGAATGGTCTCCTCGATGGCCTCCAGTTCGCGCTTTTCACGCCAGGTCAGCCGACGGGGAGTAGTGGTCTCGCGGGGTTTTCTTCTGGGCTGGTCCGATGCGGATATCTCCCGAGGCGCGGCCTCCGCCGTCCCCTTACGGTATCGCATGTAGTCGTCATAGTTGCCCGCCACTGTTACTGTTATGGGCCCATCTTCAAACGCGACGATATGCGTACAAACGCGATTCAAAAAATAGCGGTCGTGGCTGACAACGAGGGCGCATCCCTGAAACGCAAGCACCATTTCCTCGAGGACGCGCAGGGTAGAGAGGTCCATGTCGTTGGTGGGTTCGTCGAGCACGATGAAATTGCCTCCCGCCATGAGTTTCTTGGCGAGATCCAGGCGGTTCTTCTCTCCCCCGCTGAGATACTGCATTTCCATGTTCATGACGCTGCGGTCAAACAGGAATCGTTCGAGGTAGGCGGGGATGTGCAGGCGTCTCCCGTTGATCTCGACGTCCCGAACTCCGTTCGAGATGAATTTGAGTACAGTGCTGGTGGGATTGACCTCCTCGTGGTTCTGGTCTACGTAAAGAAACTCTGTGGCGTCCCCAATGAAGAGCTTTCCTTCGCCGGGTTCAATCTGTCCCATGAGAACACGCAATAGAGAGGTCTTGCCACACCCGTTGGGCCCGATTACTCCGACGCGCATATCTTTCTGCATGATGATCGAGAAATCGCGAAAGAGCATACGCCCCCCCAGGGACAAAGAGAGCCCTTCCGCTTCGAGGATACGTTTGCCCAAGCGGTTTGGCGACAGAATTTCGAAAGAAAGGGGTTCTTGGGGCTTGAAAGCATCCCAAGAGTCGAGTTCCTCAAATCGTTTGATACGCGCCTTCTGCTTCGTCGTGCGGGCTTTTGCCCCACGCCGCAGCCACACGAGTTCCCGTCTGATGGCGGCCTGCCGGTTGGCTTCGGTCCGCGCCGCATGTTCTTCCAACTGAGCCTTTCTTTCGAGAAAAGCTTCGTAGTTTCCTTCGATAGACAACACCTGCCGCTGGTCCAACTCGACGATACGGTTCACCACGCGGCCCAGGAAGTAGCGGTCATGAGTCACCAGAACGCAGCTCCCCGGATACGCCGTCAGAAAATCCTCGATCCACTGGGCGCTCTCGGCATCAATGTGATTTGTGGGTTCGTCCAGAAGCAAAACATCGGGACTCGACGCAATTGTCGCGGCGAGCTGCAGCCTGCGAAGTTCTCCCCCGCTCAACGTATCCAAACGGCGCTCTCTCGACGGCACATTAAGTACTGTCATCAAACGGCGGACTTCCGCGTCGATGTTCCAGCCCTCGTGCACACGCAAAGCGTGCTGCACCTGTTCGTACTCCGCGGCCAGTTTATTGCGCCGCGAGCCTGGGCTTTCGGTGGAAATTTGCACGGCCAGATTATGATGGGCGTGAAGGAGACGGTGAACCTCGGCGGTAGCGCTCGTGAAAACATCGCCGACTGTCTCGTGTCCAGCCACGGGGGGCTCTTGGTGCAAGAGCGCGACCCGGATTCCCTGGCGCCGCGTCACGAGCCCCTGATCCGGAGACTCCTGGCCAAACAAGATCTTGAGCAGCGTCGACTTACCCGAGCCGTTGCGGCCGATGAGTCCGATTCGATCGCCCTCATGGATGGTCAAGCAGATGTTCTCAAAAACCCGCTGGCTGCCATAGCTTTTTGAGACATCTTGTACGCCGAGAAACGGTTGCAGTGTAGCGCCCGAAGCCATATTTGGTCCAAATAACGCCTCTCATAGTCCACGAGACGGGTTCACGCGGTAACTGTCAGAATACTGGTTCTCGACACGCGGGCAACGGTGTAAAGACAGCCGCCGTTAACCTTAAGAGTATTGTTTAAGGACGATTGGGTTCCCATACAACATCGTCCGCGCGCCGCTGACGCGATCATTATAGCCCGACAGCGGAAATCGCGCCAAGACGCTCAGTCAGGCAGCAAGAGCGTCGGCACACAAGCCGCGGGGAACCCGCAGCGCCAGAACTCCTTGCCCCATTTGCGCCGTCCGATAGCGCTGTGGCAATGTTCTCGCAAGGAGGAACTCGCTAGATGCGCAAATCGATACTGCTGGCTATTCTCGCCCTTCTTGGGCTATCTTCTGCTCTCCAAGCAGAGCCGCCGACAGCAACACCCGATGAAATGGCCGAGGCACAACGTTGGGCGGGCCGGTTCGACGGCGCCATCGAGCCACAGACCGGCGAGCCAGGCTTTTCCTTCCTCTACGGTGGAAAACCCTCAGCGGAACTGCTGTCGGCGTGGAAGTTTCAGCGGACGAGCCGGCGACTCGACGCACAGCGGACCGAGCACGCGTTGAGCTACGAAGACCCACAGTCCAAGCTGCTGGTCCGTTGGGTGGCCGTGTCATACAACGATTTCCCGGTAGTCGAATGGACAGCCTGGCTCAAGAACAACGGTAAGGAAGACACGTCCCTGATCGAAGGCCTCCAGGGACTCGACGTTTCATTTCCCCCTGACGACTTGGGCGGGTACGTGCTCCGCGGCAGCACAGGTGATCATAATGTTGCCGACAGCTACGCTCCATATGAGGTAACGCTGTGGCCGAACACGAAGAAGACGTTTGCGCCAGATGGTGGGCGCCCCTGTGACACCGCCTTCCCTTACTTCAATCTGGCGATGCCCAACGGAAAAGGCATGATAATGGCCGTTGGCTGGACGGGCCAATGGGCGGCTACGTTCTGGCATAGGGCCGACCGGGGCCTGCAAGTTACCGCTGGGCAAGAACTCACCCGGCTCTATCTCGAGCCCGGTGAAGAGATCCGCACGCCCTTGATCGCCCTGATGTTTTGGGAAGGAAATGACGTCGTGCGAGCCCAGAATCTCTGGCGGCGCTGGATGTTCGCGCACAACCTCCCGCATCCCGGGGGAAAACCGCTTCGTCCTCTGCTGACTTTCTGCGACTACGGTTTCTACGGCTGGGCCAAGAACACTGAAGAAGGCGAGAAACTCTTCATTGACGAACTCACCAGACAAGGCATCCAGCTCGACTACTGGTGGGTCGACGCCGGCTGGTTTCCTGGCGGGCAGGGCGAATGGGTCGTAGCGAAAGATCGCTTTCCCAACGGCCTGAAAGCCATCAGCGACTATGTACACGAACGTAACATGGGTCTGATTGTGTGGTTCGAACCCGAGTCGGCCTACCCATGGAGCATCACGGCCAGGAACAATCCTCAGGCAATGCTCAAGAGCATGCCGCCGGAGCCATACGGACTGGAATTGCTTTATCTGGGCGATCTCAAGGCCCGCGAGTGGATCACCAACCATATCGACACGATAATTCGCGACGAAGGCGTCGATTTCTACCGCCAGGACATGAATCTGAGTCCCCTGAGCTATTGGAGAGGCAGCGACGCCCCGAACCGCCTGGGCATTCATGAAAATCTGCATGTCCAGGGTTATCTGGCCTTCTGGGATGAATTGTTGCGGCGCCATCCCGGCATGCCGATTGATTCCTGCGCTGGCGGGGGGCGTCGTAACGACATTGAGACGTTACGGCGCGCTATTCCACTCCTCCGAAGCGACTACCAGGACTTCCAAGGACACCCTCAATGGGCGATCGGCAACCAAGGGCACACCTACGGCATTGCCTCGTGGATTCCGTACTTCGGCACAGGCGTCTACTATAACCCGCAGCAGACCATCTATTCGGTCCGCAGCTACATGACGCCCGCACTCGGCCTCATTTGCGATGTGCGCAACGAGGAAGTGGATTGGGATCTCTATCGCCGCATGATCGGGCAATGGCGTCAAGTTGCCGACTCTTACTTGGGCGACTATTATCCGCTGACACCCTACAGCCTGGACGAGAAATGCTGGCTCGCCTGGCAATTCAACCGCCCCGAACAAGGCGACGGCATGGTCCAGGCATTCCGTCGAAAACAGACGGACGCCGATTCGTTCCAGGCCAAACTCCACGGCTTGGACCCAGGCACGACCTACACCGTCACCGACCTTGACACATCCGCCACCATCGAATCCACGGGACGCGAGCTAATGGACCGCGGGGTTTCGATCCCTGTCGCGGACGAACCCGGCGCAGCACTGTTGCGCTATCAGAGGAAGCAGTAGCCTGGCCCCGCGCAGACGGGCCCAGACGGAAGCCATGCCGCGGTAGACGTTGGGCGCATTTCGTCGAGCCACGATCGGCGCGCGGAAATTGGCGCTGGAACGCAGCGCACTCCGCCAAGACCGATCCGTCGGGCTTGCCGTCGAACTGGGGGACAGCCTCCTGACCCACCTGGACCACCGGCACCCCCCTTTCGGCCGGCGCCCACCTCAGCAGAAAAGTGAGTGCCACAAGCATAATCCGCGTATCCCGGCCGAAAGAATACGACATCACGTTCCCCTCAGCGGGCCTCGCAATCCCCGGCGCAAAGACCGCGGTAGTAAAGGTTATTACCATTACTTCGTCCCATGTTTGCATCATTCACCGTGGGAGTTGCGGCTGTCGCGCGTGGGCGAACGGGTCTATACGCGCATATTTCACGGCGTGCCGGACCAGTTGGTATACTCGTCTCCATGGCCAGACTCTCGGAACACATTACAGCCCTCTTCGTTTTTACGTTGAGCGCCTCCGGGATTATTGCTTCGCTCTATGCGACCGCACAGGACGGCGTCCCAACATACAACGGGATAATCCTTCCCGGCGACTGGCCCCCAAACAAGGCCTCGTTTGGATTGGAATCATCGGTACCGCCGTACTTAGAACACCCGCCCGAGGTGGTGTTCGTTGACGTCGGACGCCAACTGTTTGTTGACGATTTTCTTATTGACAACACGACCATGACGCGGGAATTTCACTTGCCGCGTTACCATCCCGGCAACCCAGTGCTCAAGGCGGACAGACCGTGGGAACAAACCGGACACGGCGACCGCCAGGGGCCGATGGCCATGCCCTTCAGCGGCGGGGTCTGGTTTGATCCGGCCGACAGCCTGTTCAAAATGTGGTATTTTGCCGACTATCGTGATCGGCATCTGTGCTATGCCGTTTCACAGGATGGCATGCACTGGGAGAAGCCGTCTCTCGACGTGGTGCCCGGCACAAACATCGTTTTCCCGAACGCGGCGGGTGCGTCGGTCGTGTGGCTTGATCTCGAGGAACGCGAGCCCGGGCGGCGGTACAGACTCATCCTTTCACGGGCCGACCCAGAGGCTCTCGAGACAGGTACTGCGTGGAGCGGCTCGCTATGCTCGATGCGCGTCCACTTCTCGCCGGACGGAATTCACTGGGGAGGCGAAACCGCGAGAACCGGCCCGTGCGGAGACCGGAATTCCGCTTTTTGGAACCCGTTTCGCAGGCAATGGGTGTTCAGTATCCGCCACTATTCCGCCTGTGTCGAGGGCGTTGCCCACGCCGTGCGTTGCCGCAAATACTGGGAGAGTCCGGACCTCGTCAGGAACACTCTCTGGAAACCGCTGGAGCCCGTGCTCTGGACGGCGGCGGATGCGTTGGATGCCAGTCGTCCCCCCGGCGCGCTGGCTACGGAACTCTACAACCTCGATGCCGTCGCCTACGAAAGCGTGCTTCTCGGATTGTTTGCCATCCAACGGGCAGTGGCCGACACGGCCCATTACAGACCCAAGATCAACGAAGTCTGTGTTGGTTTCAGCCGTGACGGGTTCCATTGGTTCCGTCCTGACCGAAGATCGTTCCTTCCCGTTTCGGATAACAGCCAGGATTGGAACTGGGGAAACGTCCAATCCGTCGGCGGGGTTTGTCTTGTGGTGGGCGGCGAACTCTATTTCTACGCGAGCGGCCGCCGGGGAGATCCCCCCTTCTTTTGCGACGCAGGCGGCAGCACGGGGTTAGCCATCCTGCGGCGCGACGGGTTTGCGTCCATGAACGCGGCCGAAGAGACCGCAACGCTTACCACGCGGCCATTACGTTTCTCGGGCAGGCACTTGTTTGTCAACGTCAGTGCCGAGGAAGGAGAACTGCGCGCGGAGATGGTGGGCTCGGACGGGAACGCAATTGCTCCGTTCACCTATGCGGACTGCATACCTGTCCGGCAGGACACCACATCAACCGAAATCCGTTGGAACAACGCCGACGGCCTTTCGAGCCTGCCCGAAACCCCCGTGAGAATCCGGTTTCATCTCAGGCAGGGCAAGCTGTATTCCTTCTGGACAAGCCCGGATTCTTCTGGGGCAAGCCGGGGATATGTCGCGGCCGGCGGTCCGGGTTTCATAAGCGCCATCGACACCCAGGGGGCATCTCCTGCATACAGGTAGCAGGAGCTTTCTTCGCTCCAAGATCTCGCAAAGATACCGTGTTTCCCGAACGCATTCGGGTCAAATCAAAGTTGAGAACCTTACTTCAGGCATCGAGTTCCTGCAGCACATTTGTCAGGTGGGCCAGGGAGCGGGTTGCCTCCTCCTCCGTGCCGCACTCGACTGACAGCACACCCTTGTAACCGGCTTCCTTCAGCCGCCCCACGATCCGTTTCCAGTCAATGACGCCATCGCCGCAGGCGCAGCCGACAGCCGTGCCGGTAACCTTGCCGCGTTCCGCCTCGGCCTGCTTCACCGAGATGTCTTTCGCGTGGACATGAACAACCTTGTCGATTACGGCATCCAGCATTTCGTACGGGTCCGAGTTGGCGAGAAAGGTGTTTCCGCAGTCATAGTTGCATTTGACCCACGGCGAGTCTACCAGCGACAGGATTCGCGTCATGCGGTCAACCTTGGCGGTGTACGGCCCATGCGGTTCGATTGCAATGCACACCCCGTTTTCCTCGCACGTCTCCGAGATCGCGCGGAGGTTGATCCGCATCACATTATAGGCCTCGGCCTCGTCGAGCCACTTGGGCGGATGCATGTCCTCGCAGATCTGAACGACCTTCACATCAAGCGCCCGGGCATAGCGAATACCCCTTCGCGCGTATTGAACGCCGTATTCGGGATTGAGCAGATCCGAGTGGGATGATAACCCGCTGATCTGCACGCCGGCCTCCTCACACATGTCTTTGATGACCTTGGGGTCCGTGTCGAAACTTGTCACGTGGCAGTAGCCGGCGTTGGCGAGCAGGCAGCGGCCGTCCAACATGCACGGCTCGACCCACTTGTAGCCGATCTCCCCAGCACGCTTGACGCCGTAAGCGAGGCTCTTGTCGGCGTGCCGGACGTATTCCAGGTTGATGCCGATACCCATGCGTTCGCTGGACTCCCAAGGCGCGCCGGGCTGGCCCGCTGGCGCGGCTTGAGCTGTCTCGACTGCTACCGAGACCGCCGCACCGGCCAGCACCGCATGGTTCATGAACTCGCGCCGGGTCGAGCCCGGCGTTTCGACCGTATGTTCCCTCTTCTCGGACATGATGCAACACCTCCTGGGTCGGGTTCACTGCGTCTTGACGAAAGCCTGTGGGTGACACGTTAGGTTACCCTAAGTGAGAGGCGCACACCAAGCGTTTTGTCGCAGCCCGAATCGCCGGACAAGAGCCCGATTGGGGGATGAGTCGTGGTCTGGAGGGCGTGCCCAAAGGGCCGGCCACCTGTCATAGGTGTGCACTACTGCTCCTCGTGACCGAGCCGGGCCGGGATGGGCCTCCGTCTAGCGAACCGCGGCCTGTGACGTGTACGACGGGCAGTATGACAGCATGGGCGGTTGTGGATACCCCATGGCCAGATGCGCGACGTCCTGCCTGTAAAGCGGGTCTTGCATCAGGCAGGGGCGCCGGTCCGCGGCCGGAATCGTGGATGTATAGATGCGCAACTCGCCGGGGAAGCTCGTGATGATCTCCTCGCGCCAGTCGCCCAACACATCGGCCCAGGCTGCCTGGCGGCCTTCGAGGGGTTCGAAGCACGTACCGCCTGTTTCGAACTTGTAAATGCGGGAGTCGGTAACGAGTTCCCGTTGCAGATCGGCGTCCCAATAGGCTGCCCTGGGCCCCAGGCCGAGATCGCACGTGTCCTCCCTGGCAAGCAATTGGCCTGAGGCGGCATGCAGCCAGCGGTGCGGCCTGTCTTTCGGCATATCCTTTTCGCCGCTGTAACATTCGAGGCCTGGATAACGGGCGTCAATGTCGGAACACAAGCCCTGGCCATGGACATGCCAGCTCTCTTCGTTGATGCCCCAGACGAGCACGCCGGTCTTGGCGTCCACGAGACATACGCTGTTTCCCGGGTTGCTCCTTTCAATGCCGTAGTAGATTTCAAAGCCCGGATGGGTGGGGTCAATCTCACCGGCGTAGCAATGGTCGGGATGGCCCAGGCCGGTCGCCCACAAGCTCTTGCCGTTATCATCTATCACGCAAGAGCCGAGGATGACCTCGTCACGCCCGTCACCGTCCACGTCGGCACAATGCATGAAATGGGCGCCCTGCCCCCAGAATGTCTTGGGTTCAGCGGCATTGGTCCATTCCCAAACGCGCTCCAAGTTCCCTCCGCGATAGCGGTAGGCCGCCAGCCGCATTTCTCCATACGTGCCGCGGGCCATCATCAGGTGGGGCGTTTTCCCGTCGAGATACGCCATGCCCAACTGATTCCGCGACGACAAATTGTATTCGTCCAGGCGCGGATGCCACGGTACGCGGGTGACTTCCTCCCCGGTCAGGCCGTCCAGAATGGAAAGATACTCGGGGCCGGTTTGCACGCGGCCGTCCGTGTCGCGCGGATCGCCTTCGCCGGTTTTGACAGCGACCTCGGCCTTGCCATCGCCGTCGAAATCATAGACGAGGTACGGCGAGTACCATATGCCTTGTTCGATGGACCAGCCAAGGTCTTTGCGCCAGAGAAACGTGCCGTCTTGAAGATATGCTTCGAGCTTGTAGGTGCCCGGGCTGGGTTTCCAATACTTTTCGTAGGGGTCCACGTTGGCATCGGGCTGTTTGATGACGAAATCATAGGCGCCGTCACCGTCAAGGTCTGCACAGCCCACTTTCTGAGCGGCGTAATCGTCATTGAGCTTCATGGAGATATACGGTAACGCCGGTGCGCCAGCCTTCACGGTCACTTTCTTCGAGGTTCCCTGCGGCATCTTGTACAGGAGCGGCTCAACCCAATAGGTCTTGTCCTTATCGGCAGGAGCCAAGCCGTCGGAAAAGTCGGACGTCTTTTCGAGCGGTGTTTCGTTCAGTCTTACGCCAGAGCCATTCTCCACGGCGCGGTACACATTGAATGCCAGCTCCGGGAAATCGCCCCTGAACAAGCGCCAACCAAGATAGACGCCGCCGTTGGCGAGCGGCATGGCGACGAGGCCCCGATCGAGGATTTCCTCCTGACGGCGCAGCCCTGCGACGCCGTCCAGCCGCATTCTCAGAGGCACAGGCAATAATGCCGCTCCCGGTTTGGCTTCGACCAGGAAATAGGCCTCGGCACGTTCGCAACCACACTCTTTCCCACGTGCCAGATGCATGGCGTCATGCAGCCGCCACAACTCGGTCGGGTCCTGACTTACCAGGCAGTCGATGGCCTTCTTTTTGACCTCTTGGACCGGCCCGATATCCACGTAAACGTCCGGACGAAAGCTCAGTGATTGGGTATCGGTGAGGACTTCGAAATAGTAGAGGGTCCATCCGCCTTCATGGCGGTACGCTTGCCATGCCAGCGCGCCGACCACCTGATGGTTCGGGTGCGTATCCAAGGGCCAGTGGGCCAGCACGATGTCCGGGTTGATCTCAGTCAACCAGTCCGTAAACTGCTTTGCCGTGGCGGCATCGGCAGTCAGCGTTCCCATGTCAAACGGAAAGAAATACGGCTTCGCACCCAGGATTGCGCAGGCGGCCGTAGATTCCCGCCGTCGCACCGTGTCCTCGGGTTCGCCGTTTATCGTGCGGTCGCCGCGGAAGGTGGCTGCGTATGCCAGGATCACCTCGTGTCCCGCCTGCGTCAATTCCGCCACGAGCCCGCCCGCGCCGGTCTCCGGGTCATCGCAATGCGCTCCAAACACCACCACGCGCAACTTTTTCTCCACCGGAGCGCCTGCCGACACATGAGCCCACAAGAACACTGCGGCAATTACCGCGACCCAAGCCGTGCTTATACGCATCCTTCTGACTCCTCTGGTGCTCTAATAAACCGCGCCACGCCCGCGTTCGCTTCTCTCGGAGGCGGTCCGGGTCTAGTGTAGCACTGTTCGCGGAGGTCCAGCACGCAGCCCTCGCCGCATCGATGCCGGCTCCGGAACGCGCCACTAGACATGGAAAGCGTGCAGCCCGCCCTCCGCGAAAGGGCGAGAACGGGAAAAGTGGCCACAATCGTTATTTGATCTTGTACGTGATGCCCATACCGTCCCCCTTTTCGTCGGAGGCACGAACGATGACGGTATCGTAGTCAGGACTGGTTTGGACGTAGTCCAAGTAATCCTTCATCGCATCCGCTGATTTGATGACATTGTCAGCGACAATTACTGCGCCGGGTTTGAGTTTTGGCTCGATGAGTTTGAAGTATTTGAAGTAGTCGTTCTTGACCGCATCGATAAACACGAAATCGAACTCTCCTTCGAGAGCAGGAAGCGTCTTCAATGCGTCGCCTTCGATGCACGTGACCGATTTCTCAAGGCCCAGTTTCTGCACGTTTTCCCGGCAGGCTTTCACCATGGCGGGATCGATCTCCAGAGTATATAGATGGCCTCCCGTGCGCTCGAACGCAATGCCCATGTTGATGGCGCCAAAGCCCGTGGCCGAGCCCACCTCAACGCCCCGTTGCGCGTTTCTGCTTTCCACCAGAATCCGCAACAACATCGCGTCCTCCGGTGTCGTGTTCAATCCGGTCCGCTTGAACTCCTTGATGAAGCTATTGCGTGCTTCATCGTTGCTTAGGCTTCCCTCAGCGGAATACGTGACGGGTGCATCGAATGCCGCCACCGACACGAGGACCATCGCAGCGATCAATGCGAAGTTTCTCATGCTACCATCCTTTCCGACTCTTAAAGCCTCGCCATAATACGGCTACTGTCCATAACAACTGAGCAGCGGCCACAATCCTTCTCTCATTATGCTACTGGATTTCCGCAAGTGATACAGCCCGCCCCCCCGCTTCGGCACAAATTGTCTTTGCCGCGCCATTCAAAACCAGTTGCCCTGGATGAAATCAGGGTCGAGAAGAAAGTACCTTGGACGCCGAACGCTGAGCCGTTTAGCATGAGTGGTTACACACCGGCCCATGTATCTTCGCATACGGACCCCTAACCAAGAGACTTGGCCGGGGTCTTTGAACATACGCCTGCGATGCACTGGTCTTCGCGGATGACCTTGCGAGGCCCGCCATCGAGGCTGGTGGACCAATCCTGCGTGGGCGCTTCGGTCTCGAAGCTGTCGAGTATGCCGAGTGCTTTGGCGCGGTCATAGATAAGCTGCCAGGCGCAATCGAGGTCTTCGCGGACTTCGCATATGCCCTCTCGCGAACCGCCGCAGGGACCATTGAGGAGGCGCTTGGCGCAACGCGTCAAAGGGCAGATTCCGGCGAATTCGCCCAGGCGGCACGCCCCGCATCCCGCGCACTTTTCGGTCCAGACGCCCTGGGATTCCAGGATGCCGATGAACTGCGTGTTAAGCCCAGGATAGACGGGCGTGTTCGGGAAACGCTCGGCCAAGGCCTGCACGCCCGCACCGCAACCGAGTGAGCATATGGCATCGTATTCGGCCACGCGCGATGCAAGAATGTCGATGAAGGCATCCTCGCACTGGCGTTCGATGGTGCATTCGTCGACAACGACTTCACCGCGCCCGATCAGCTTAAGCGCCATGCGGAGAGCGGAACCCAGGATGCCGGTCTCGCGTTCGCCGCCAGCCAGGCATACGGTAACGCATGTACCACATCCGACAAGGAGGACTCGGTCATGCTTCTTTACCATGTCTCGGATTTCCGGCACTTTCTTGCGATCGGCAACTATCACCGTTTTTCTCCCGCTACGGCCCGTTGGGCCTCGTCGTTCATATCGCGGATAGAACGCTCGACATGTTCCCGGCACAGGCGCAGGGGGCTGGGTCCGAGCTTTGCTATCCGTTTGCTCATCAACGTAACGATTTCGGCGAAACGCGCTCCTTCCGCCGAGGACAGGTTGAACATCTCGAGGCGTTCGGGCTCAATGCCGATCTCCCCGAGAATCTGCTGGGCGCGTTCGACGCGGCGGCGCGCCCGCAGGTTGCCTTCCTGGAAGTGGCAACCGCCTTCGAGGCAGCCCGCGACGATCACGCCGTCTACCCCGCGCTCGAACGCTGCCAGGAGGTAGTCGACCTCGATCTTGCCCGTGCACGGCAACCGCAATACGCGGACATTGGCCGGATACGCGATGCGCAGCGTGCCGGCGAGGTCCGCGGCGGCGTAGGCGCAATAGTGGCAGCAAAAAGCTACTATGATGGGTTCGTCTTCCATGATATTACTCGGGTCCTTTGTGCCAGCGGGGCTGCGCCACTCCGACTTGCTCAAGATATTGGGTTTTGAAGGATTCGGTTGCCGGCCGGTCGAGCAGCAGGTAATCGAGGGCGCGCAAGATCTGCGAGTCGAGATAGTGGCTCAACTGGATAGCCTTGGCCGGGCATTCGGCGCTGCAACTGCCACAGCCCATACACACGACCCCCTGGATCTCGGCTTTGTTGTTCGGTCCCACCTCCGGCGCGTGATAAGGGCAGACGTGCACGCACGTCATGCACGAGATGCACTTGTCGGGGTCGACCCACGCTACCTGGCCGCTGACCGGCATAACTTTTCGGGAAAGAATCGAGGCGGCGCGGCCGGCGACGGCATTGGCCTGCGAGATGGTCTCTCCGATGCTCTTCGGGGCGTGGGCCGTTCCGCAGAGAAAGATGCCTTCGCTGGCGAAATCCACCGGACGCAGTTTCACGTGGGCTTCGAGGAAGAACCCATCGGCGTTGAGCGGGACCCGCAGAAGTTCCGAAACCTCTTCGCGATCGGGTTGAGGGACCATCGGGGCAGCCAGGACCAGCATGTCCGGGCTGACTTCGATAGTTCGCGCAAGAGCCGGTTCCTGCACGCGGACGCGCAGGGCGCCGTTCAGGGTGAGTTCGGGGGGCTGTTCGGCATCGTACCGCACAAACAAAACGCCCTTTTCGCGGGCTTCACGATAGGCGGCTTCACGGAACCCGTACGTGCGCATGTCGCGGTACAGAACCATGATTCGGGCATCGGGATACAGCCGCTTCAATTCGAGCGCGTTCTTGACAGCGGTCGTACAGCATACGCGGCTGCAGTAGGGGCGCTCTTCGTTGCGCTGCTCGACGCACTGGATCATCACGACGGTGGCCTTCGCGGGAAGACGCAGCGAGCTCTGGTTCAAACGCTCGGAGAGTTCAAGCTGCGTGAGCACCTTGTCGCTCTTGCCGTAACCGAACGATTCGGGTTTGTGCTCTTCGGCCCCCGTAGCCACGACCACCACCCCGTGCCGGATTTCTCTGCAGTTGCCGTTGGAGACGATCGTGGTCTCGAAGGCCCCGATATGGCCATCGACTTTTGACACCCGGGCATTCAGATGAACCTGTATGAGCTTGTTAGACATCACTTTCGCGATGGTGTCGTCAAGAAAATCCTGGATGTTCTCGCCGTCGAGCGTGTGGTGCAGACGCCGTGCGGTACCGCCGAGGACGTCGGCCTTCTCAACTACGTGGGCCGCGAAACCCTGGCCGGCGAGGGCCAATGCGGCTGTCATGCCCGCGACGCCGCCGCCTATGATGAGGGCGCCCTTGCTGACGGGAACGGTTACTTCCTTGAGCGGAACTGATTCGCTCGCGCGGGCGACAATCATGCGCACAAGGTCGCAGGCTTTGTTTGTCGCGGTCTCGGGGTCGTTGGCATGTACCCATGAACATTGTTCGCGGATATTGGCCATTTCGAGCAGATACGGGTTAAGACCGGCGTCGCGCAGGGTATCGCGGAAGACCGGTTCGTGCGTGCGCGGGGTGCAGGACGCCACCACTACTCGATTGATCCGGTGCTCGAGAAGGCTCTGCTTCATGCGCGCCTGACTGTCGTCCGCGCAGGTGTAGATGGTGTGTTCGGCATGGACGACGTTGGGGAACCGACGGGTCCGCTCGACGACCTCGGCGACGTCCACCACGGAGGCGATATTGCTGCCGCAATGGCATACGAAGACGCCCACCCTCGGGGGCTCATCCGTGATGTCGCGTTCCGGGGGATAATGTTTGGTGCGAACTTGCGAGCCGCGCGCGGCAGCAAGAAGGGCCATCGCGCGAGAGGCAGCGCCGCTGGCCTGCATGACGGTATCGGGAATGTCCTTCGGCTCCTGGAAAGTTCCGCCGACAAATACGCCGGCTCGCGACGTGTCCAGAGGGCGCAGTTCGGAGGTTTGCGCGAATCCCCATTTATTCAGGGCGACGCCGATGTGTTCCGCCTGGTTGAGCAACGCTTGACTGGGCTCCAGTCCCAGCGACAGCACAACCATGTCGAATTCTTCTTCGACCTGCTTGAGGCCGGGGCCGAAATAACGGAGCACAAGGTTCCTGGTGTCCGGCATCTCGATAGTTCGCGAGATAAACGAACGCACGTACCGGATGCCGAGGTCATTCTTCGCGCGCTCATAGTAGCGGTCAAAATCTTTCCCGAAGGCTCGCATATCCAGGAAGAATATCGTGACGTCGAGATCCGGGTCGTGTTCTTTGGCGAGAATGGCTTCTTTGGTCGCGGCCATACAGCACACGGACGAGCAGTAATCGTTGCGGCAGCCCGAGTCGCGAGAGCCGACGCACTGTATGAAAGCCAGGCGCTTGGGGGCTGCGCCGTCGGACGGCCGCTGGATATGGCCTTGTGTCGGACCCGAGGCCGACAGAATGCGCTCGAACTGCACGTTCGTAACGACATTGCTGGCGTGACCAAACCCGAACTCGCCGCGCTTCGAGCCGTCAAAGGCGTCGAAACCGGGAGTCAAAACCACCGCGCCGACTTCCAGTTCGAGGGTTGACGGCGTCTGCTCGTGGAGAATGGCGCCCGCCTTGCACGCCTCGACGCATCGCATGCATTCGCAGCACATGCCGCAATTGAGGCATCGTTGGGCTTCGCGTTGCGCCTCCTCCGGCGTATACGTGCTCTCGACCTCCTGGAAGCTTCCTGCGCGTTGTGCGGCGGGCAGTTCCGCTTGGGGGACGCGGCCGGCCTCGCCCAGCCTCTTCTTGAGCGTCTTGATGTCCGCCTCGGACAGGGGATTGCAGGATTCGGGCCGCATTTCGAGGCCATCAGCCAACGGCTGGCCGTTGAGGTAATTGCCGATTGCCTTGGCCGCGCGCTTCCCGTGGGCGATAGCATCGATTACACTCGAGGGGCCCGCCACAACGTCGCCTCCAGCGAAGATTCCTTTGCGAGGGGTCGCCATCGTTAATTCATCGGCCACGATAGTGCCCCATCGGCTCGTCTCGAGACCGAAGAGTTCGATGAGCTTACGCGGCACCGACTGGCTTACCGCGGGGATGAGCGTGTCGGTCTCGAGCGTGAATTCCGAGCCGTTGATGGGCACGGGACGGCGCCGGCCGCTGTCGTCGGGCTCCCCCAACTCCATGCGGATGCATTCGATGGCTTTTGCCGCGCCGTCCTCAACACTGACCCTGGTGGGCGCGGCCAGGTACCGGATATCAATCTTTTCCTGCAAAGCGGCTTCGATTTCGGCGTGGTCGGCCGGCATCTCTTCGCGAGTGCGGCGGTACAGGATGGTGACTTTGCGCGCGCCCAGGCGCACGGCAGTACGAGCGGCGTCGATAGCGGTGTTGCCGCCGCCTACGATGACAACGTTCCTGCCGAGGCCGGTCTCTTGGCCGAGCGCGTATTTGCGCAGAAAGTCAACGCCGTGAATGACGCCACGAGAGTCTTCGCCCGGGATATCGAGTTTCCTGCTTTCGTGGGCGCCGGTGGCGATGAAGACGGCATCGTACATTTTGGTAATGTCGCCGCTTGAAATATCTTCGCCAACGGAGGTATCAGGCTTGAACTCGACGCCCATTTTGCGCATGCCTGAAAGGTCCCTTTCCAGGATTTCCGGCGGCAGACGGTAGTCGGGAATGCCCACAGACAGCATACCGCCCAGCACGGGGAGGGATTCGAACACCGTCACTTTGTGCCCCGCCAGCGCCAGGAAATGGGCAGCGGACAGGCCGGCCGGTCCCGAACCCACGATGGCAACCGATTTTCCGGAAGACTGAATGCCCGCTGGTGGCGTGAATTCGGGATACAAGTCCATGGCGAAGCGTTTGAGGCCCCTGATATTGATGGGCTCATCAACAGCGCCGCGGTTGCATTTCAGTTCGCACGGGTGAAAACACACACGGCCACAAATCGACGGCAGGGGGTTCTCGCGGCTTATCACAGCGGCCGCCTCCTCGAACCTGCCCGCCGCGATCAGCGCGACGTAGGCCTGAACGCTTGAATCAATGGGGCAACCCGAGCTGCACATCGCGCGGCCGCGTTTGAGAATGACGTAGGCGTTAGGCGCGGCTTGAGCATACACACGGTCAATGGCCTTACGCGTGCCGATCTGGGCATCAAACTGGCTTTGGACGGAGATCGGGCATACCGCTGTGCAGTCGCCGCACATGGTGCACTTGTCAACATCCACATAACGAGGCCGCTGGATGACCGTCGCCTTGAACTGGCCCGGTTCGCCTTCCAGTTTGACGACATCGCTCATGGTGAGCAGATCGATGTTGGGATCGCGCATGCATTCGACCAACTTGGGGGAGATGATGCACGTGGCGCAATCGCCGGTCGGGAACGTTTTGTCCAGGCGCGCCATGCCGCCGCCCACGGCGGCCTGGTTCTCCACCAGGTAGACGTGAAAACCCGCAGCCGAAAGGTCCAGAGACGCTTGAATGCCGGCAACGCCCGCCCCGCAAACAAGTACGGCGCCGGTGGGCTTTTGTCTTCCGGTTTCCGTAGTGGGGAAAGAAGAAGCTTCCATTTTCATGCCCTTCCGCCGGCCATGCCAGTCACGGCGGCGCTCTTGGAGTACAAGGGGGCCGCGCTGCTCGTCAGGGCCTCAAGCCCGAGGGCGTTTGGAGAAAGCCCCAGGGCCAGCCCCAGAAACTGTGTGATGTAAACAACGGGAATATCGGGAAGCCCCGGTTCACCCTGCCTGGCCTCCGGCTGACGGAAATCGAGGTTCAGATGACACATGGGACAGGCCACCACAATGCATTCCGCGCCCGCGCGATGAGCCATGGACAGTATCTGGCGGCCAAGGCGGCTCACGATGCCGGTCTTGCTGACTGACAGGCTCGCACCGCAACATTCGGTCTTGAACGGCCAATCGACGACCTCCGCGCCCGCCGCCTTGACCAATTCGTCCATGCAGGTAGGGTGTTCGGGGTCATCAAACGCCACCACTTCGGGTGGACGGGACAGAAGACAACCGTAGTAGGAAGCAACGCGCAAGCCCTGGAATGGCGCCCTGATCCGTTTGCGCAACTGACGAACGCCAAAATCGTTGACAAGGACATCGAGAATGTGGCGGACACGCACCGCCCCGTCATAAGGCCGTTCGGTAATTCGCTCGGCGCGAGCTTTTTCGGCCGGGTCCTGGTTCACCCTGTAATTGGCCGTCCGCAGCCGCGCATAGCACGCGGCGCACGCCGTCAATACTTGCGAGAAGCCGGCAGCCTGGGCTTTCTGAAGGTTTAGCATGGGCAACGCTACCGCAAGCGATGCGTTGCTTGAATGGGCCGGCGTCGAGCCGCAACACACCCAGTCAGGGATGTCTGTCAAGCTGATGCCCACGGCTTGGCACAGTGCCCGGGTGGACTTGTCGAAGTCCCAGGCCGTGGATTCAAGGCTGCATCCCGGGAAGAATGCGTAAGACAGAGTGCCGGCCTTCACCGCTTCTTTTCCTCCTCGTGTGACCGTTTGAAAACCCTTCGCACTTCCCTGACGCTCCGGGAAAAGTGGGGCACGAACGACAGTTTGCGTCTTGCCAGCATGCGGGGGACCTTGTCGATGTCGGAAAACAGGTCGCGGCTGGCGAGTTTGTAGAGGGTCATCATACCCAACTCGAAGACCCTGCCGTGCCAGCGCACGCTGGTCAAGAAAGCTTTGTTGAAACTCTTTCCGCGTTTGTCGGGGACGGCGGCCTTGCGTTCGACTGCCATCATGCGGAGCACGTCCATCACGGCGGCGATATCGATACCCATGGGGCAGCGCGTTGTACAGGCCTCGCATGACGCACAGGCCCAGATGGCCTGGGACTCGAGGATCTCGTCCCTGGCGCCCAAGTGTATCAAGCGCATGATCTGGCTTGACATCAGGTCCATGTCGGGTCCGACGGGACAGCCCACCGAACACTTATGGCATTGGAGGCACGCGCTTACGGGTGTTCCGGTTCGGCGTTCCACATCGTTCAACAGCGTGGCATCTGTCCATTCAAGCATCTTTTGCATGGCAGTCACTCACCCACCTCGCCGGTAGTTGCCTGTTTGCCCTTTTTGACGGGCACGACTTTCTGGTAGACCTGCCCGGGCTGTCTGATGACGCCGTCAACGGTAAGTAGGTCTCGCTCGACCTGGATTCCGAACAGCTGTTCATTCTCGCGCAGATAGGGCAGGATCAACTGCCAATCATCCTCGGTGAGGGCAGCGTACATGCCCCCGTTCAACTGCTCGTCGACCAGGGTCCTGTGCGGGTCACGGACATAGATTGCCCCGCCCGATGCAAGGGAAAGGAGGTTGCCGCCGGGATAGGGCATCTCAAGTGGGTCTGGTCTGCCGTCCTTGTCGAAGCGCATGCCGTTTAAGATGACGAACCCGCCCTCTTCATGGGGATCTCCCGCCATGAACGATTCCGCCAAAAAGTCCAGCGACGTCCCATTTATGACTACGCGAGGCTTGCCGACGGCGTTGATGAGAGGGCGCCCTGCCGTGTTGCCCATGACATAGATCACGCCGCCCTTGGCGCCGTACAGGAAGGTCTGGCCGGCATCTCCATAAATCACCATCTTGCCGCGTTTGGCGATTTGGCCGACCTGGTCCTGGGCATTGCCGTGAACGTAGACCTCAAGTCCATCTATGCCAGAGCCCAGGTAGTCGCCAGGATTATCATAACAGTCCACGCGGAGGCCATCGCTCTTCGGGCCGAAGCCGGCCGCGTGGAAGCGTGTCCCGCGAGAGTTGTAGTGGATGATGTGGCGCCAGCCCGCGTTGTATGCGTCCACGGCGAGCCGGGCGTCGCATTGGGGGCCCTGTGGCTCAAAGCCCCGGCTGTCAATAAGAAGGGTATGTTCCCCGGCTGCCGGAGCGCGAAGGGTACCGCGCGTTTCCCAGGTGATCCGCCGGTAGGCGCTCTCACGCGCATCATCGAACAGGGGCTGTCGGGAGAAGACCTCTTCCAGCCCTTGCCGGAGAATCGTAAGAACGGCGCTGCGCTTTTTCGTGCCGGTTGGGTAGCGGAGATCCATCAGGCGGGTGAGGACGTCGATGCCGATGTGCGGCATGCGGAGCGCGGTCTTCGCCACGACCTCGTCCATCGCCTTGCGAAGCCGGTCAAAGTCCATGCCGCCGATGGCAGCATGCAGATAGCGGAAAAGACCGTCGGCATCGTTTTCTCGGACGGTCTTCTCAATTGCCGCGGCGTCTTTCTCGTTCGGAGCGGATAGGACCAGAGGAACGGAAAGGTCGCAGTGGACTTGCCCCGGCCAAGTGGATACGGGCACCCCAAACTTGTCGGTTACGTGCAGGTGGTAGTCTTCGGTACGGCCATTGCCGGACGCCCCATCGGGCATGACGTTGAATAGAAAGGCTCCACCGTCGTCATAACTTCCACCGCGTGCGTTCCAGTATTGGTCAGCCACGGGCATGAAACGGGGATCTTCACTATTCAGGCCGGCGAGGGTCGCGTCGATAGCCTGTTTCTCGGAACAAATCAAGCCGATGGAGACGTCTTTGCCTTCTTGAAGCGCGAACACCTGGGGCCGCAGCATCGCCGTGTCGGTGATGCCGAGCAGCTGAAATCCCTTCTTTCCGTGAAGTGTGCGCGCGATGATGAAGAACCAGGGTCCATCGGGCGAACCGTGGATGTGGGCTGCCTGGATCTGGCGGTAGACCTGCTGCCGGGCTTTGGGAAGCCGGTCAAAGTCGAGTTCCGTGGTCGGCGCGAGCGCCTCAATAATGTATTCCACCGGGTACTTGTAAACACGGTGCATCAGGTCGAATAGCATCACTGACACCTCGGTGTCGGTGAGAAAGCGCGGGAAAAGGTTGCGCTGCGCAAGATACTCGCACACCGAATGGTAGTTGGCGAAATCCCCGTTGTGCACGAGGGCCTCGTGCATGCCGATGAATGGGTGGGCGCCGCCGGGGTGCCATACCCGGCCCCGGGTCGGATAGCGCTGATGCGCAATCCATACGTGTGCGCGCATGTCTTCCATCTTGTAATACTGGACCGAGGCTTCCGCGTACCCGACGATCTTGATGATGATAAGGTTGCGCGCATGCGACATTACGAACGCGCGCTTTTCCCCCAGCGAGGCATAGAACTCATCGTTAAGCTTCGAGGAATTCTGGAAAACAAATTCGTCTTCGATTTCGTCTTCGGTCAGTTTCGCGAGACCGTTTTCCTGTGCAAACCGTTCGAGCACGTTCTTCTTGGCCCGGACAAAATAGCGGGCGACATCCGGCGGGCGGACTTCAAGCAACGGCACATCGCGATAATCGCCGACGGTAGGGATCAGGCCGCCCTGGAACACGTCAAAGTGAGGCTCGATATATTTCTTCTCGATAGACTCACGCGCGGCTGGATCGAGCAACGCAACCTGGAGAATGTACGCTTCATCGAGGACTTGGCGTGAAACGCCCATATCTCCCGGAACAAGGCCGCAGGCGGCAATGCCGCCGCCCTTGCCGTTACCCCGGTTGCGCATCTGGATGGAGGGCTCGTAGATGTGTTTGCCGCGCACGGGAATCGTGCAGGCAAAGCCCGTTACGCCGCATCCGCCCTCGGCCTCCGGCGGCTTGGGGAACAGGTCGCCGGCGGGGCGAAGATGGGCGCGCGCGCGCACTATTGCCTCGGCCCTTTCAATGAACGCCCTGTGGGTGTCAATCGTGTCCATCGTTATCCTTGGTCTGCCTCTTCATAGTCCAGGTGGGTCAGGAGATCGGTACGCCCGCGCAGCGCGGCGACCGAATCCAGGCCCAGACGATAGAGAATGTCGACCAGCATGTCACGCCATGCGGAATACATGTTGACAAGCCGCTGCGTGCACCATTCGATGGTGACCATTTCGAGAAGCTCGTGATCCGTCGTGCAGATGCCGCGCGGACATCCGCGCCCGCTTTCGCAACAGCCGCAACGGATACATTCGAGGGCCACGAGCTCGGCGGTCCCGATAACCACGCCGTCAGCGCCCAGTGCGATGGCCTTGGCAACATCGGCTGGGGTTCGTACGCCGCCGCTCACAATGAGCGTGATTTCGTCGCGGGCGCCTTCCTGTTCGAGAAACTGGTGGCAGGTGTTGATCGCGTATTCAATGGGCATCGCGATGTTCTTCTTGGCGATGTTCGGGGCCGCGCCCGTACCGCCATAGCTGCCGTCAATATGCACGATATGGGCCCCCGCGCAATACACGCCAACGGCGACCATGTCCACATCACCCGGGGAGGAGACCTTGGCGGAAAGCAGCGCACGCGGGTTGACGTGGGCTATCCAGTCGAGATGCTTCTTGTGGTCTTCGATGGAGTAGACGCTGTGGAACGGGAAGGGCGAAAACAGCGACGTGCCGACGACGGCTTCGCGCATGGCGGCCACCTCGGGCGTATTCTTGTCGCCGAGGAGATGGCCTCCCAAACCGGGCTTGGCGCCCTGGGCATATTTGAACTCGACGATGCGCGCGCGTTTGATGGTTTCCTCGCGGACCCCGAACAGGCCGGTTGCCACCTGCGTAATCATGTGGTCGGCGTATGGGATCATGCGCTCGGGATATCCTCCCTCGCCGGTACAACTGAAGGAGTTCCACGCCTTGGCCACGCGCGCCTTTGCGAGCAACGCCCGGATGTTGGTCGAGCCGAACGACATGCCGCCGCCGTACCAGGGCACGTCAATCTTGACCTTGGGCCGGCTGTCTTTTCGCCGGTTCAAGAGAAGCTCGGTCGAAATGTCTTCTTTCCGCAAGTCCCTGGGTGGCGCTTCAGGGAACCGGAAACGGAGCTTGTCAAATCCGCCGCCGGACGCGCCCACTTCGGATTCGAGATGCGACGGAGGGCACTGACCGGTCTCGGCCATTGCCCAAGTGCTGGCGAGCAGGTCAGGCGTCCATCGGTAATCGCCCAATGTTTCAAAGGCGGGATTGGTGGATAGGGACAGAGCGCCCGACGGGCACGCCGAGATGCAGAAGTGGTCCGTCTTCTCACAATCCGGCCCGATACACCGGTAATCGAAGGGGCGGATGGGCTGCCGATAACCAGCGGGGCGCTTGTGTACGCCGTGCGGACACAGGGTCACGCAGGTGCCGCAGGCGGTACAACTGGAATCACGATACACGCGGAACTTGCCCAGCTCGTTGCGGTAGCGCGGCGGCGCGGGATGCACGTCGCGCCGGACTTCTGCGTACTGAGGATGAGTCGCGAACATGTCCGCCGATTCCGGGTGGCTGGGCGCAATCGTGCTCATCGCCTCCTACACTCCCTTCTTGCGTTTGCCGAACAGGCGGCCAAAGGTCGCGGCTTCCAGGTCCTCGAAGAACATGCAGCGTCCCGTTTCTCCGCGCAACCGCCTCACTTCGCGGATGCCCATCGCGCCGAGCATCTCAAGCAACTGGTTGGTCCAGGCGCCTATCATGTTCACGATGCGTTGGGTGCCGTAGGCCTCATCAAAGTCCCCCAGGTGCGCCGGGCAGACTTCCCCGCGCGCGCATTCGCCGCACAGGCGGCATTCAAGCGCGATCATCAACGGGAGGTCGATAGCCACGAGATCCGCGCCGCAGATAATAGCCTTGGCGACGTGTTCCGCCTGGGCGATCCCGCCGGACGCGATCAGGGTGACCATGTCGCGTATGCCTTCCTTCACCAGGGCGCGGTGGATTTCGCGAAGGACGTCGCGCATATGGCGCGCACCCGGCCCGGCGAGTTCGCGGCCGCGGGGATCAAACACCAGGTGAACCACTTCCGCCCCTTCGCGCGTTAACTCGCAAACCTGACGCGCGGCGCCGGGCGTCGCTTCGAGGCGTATGGCCAGCAGACGGCCTGGATTCTCCGTTTTGAGGCGGGTTTGAACGGCCATGACGCCCTCGCTGTACGGGGCCATAATGATCGGGGCGTTCGTGCGGCCGACGTTTTGCCCGTCGTACAGTGGAATGACATGGCCCCCATCCAGCGAGATACCTTCCGGTAAGACATCGGCGTCGACGGCAAAAAGCGTGCCCAGAGCGGAGGCCGCCTTGGCAACAGAGCGGAGGACTGCGCCCCTCTGGAAGCGGGCGGGGATAGTCTCGAAAATGATGGGAATGGGTATTTCCATCAAGGCTGGGGGCGTAACGGTCAGACGCTCATTGTCAAAAGAAAGGCAGGGCAGCGCGCGCCCAATGTCGACGCTGGTGCTGATGTATTCGCGTCCGTGGATTCCGTCCCGCGTAGGGCGGACGATCTCCGACATATCCGTCCACATCGAGTCGAAATCCGGGCCCGAAAAGGGGCCGCCGTAACCGGAACCAGACACGGGGATATTGCCGGTCTCGGCCTGGTACCAGTTGGACATGATGATGTCGGGCGTGTAGTAGGCATCGCCGAGCCGCTCATATTCAGGGTTGACGACACGTGTGAGAATGCCTTTGGTGCAGTTCTGAACGCAGAGCAGGCAGCCTTTGCACTGATAAATGTAGTCAAGATAGCCGATTTCCTGGCGGAGGGCATCGGCTTCATCTCGGTAGAACCCGTACACGCAGGCGCGCTTGACGCAGTTGTGACAGCCGGAACAATCCTCACGCCAATCGACCACGCCCAGTTTTCCAGGGGGCCGCTGGCGGGGCGGAGCGGGGTGCGTATGGATATGGTACTTGGCGGGCACGGCTAGCGGGCCTCCAGCCCGGAGCGTTGAATGATCTCGAGGACGGCTTCTTCGTCGTCCTCCGCGCATATTTGAAAACCTCGGATGCCCTTCGATGCGCTGATTTGCTTGATGGTTTCGACCGCGAGCTCGATGCCGGCGGCACGCTGCGCTTCTTTTCCTCCCGCGGCGGCTAAACGGTCAAGCTGGGCCTGCGGCACCATCGGTAAGGGCCTGCCCGATGCAAATGCTTTGGCCTTTTCGGCGTCGAGCAGGGGATGGATTCCGGCCAGGATTGCGGTCTTCTGCGGAAGTCCGCGCTGCGAGGCGGCTTCCCACCACGCGCAAAAACGCGGCACGTCAAACACGGGCTGCGTGATAAGAAACTGCGCGCCCGCCAGCACTTTCTTCGATGCCTTGATGAGCTGCATTTCCTGAGGGTCGGCAAAAGGGGACGCCACGCCGCCAACGCAGAACGGCCCCGCGTTCTCGATGCGCGTCTTGCTCACCACGGAGGCATCCGTCCCCAGGTTCGTCAAAGCCGCAATCAACTGAACGGAATCTATGTCGAACACGTTCTTGGCTGAGGGACAAATGCCCAAGGTCTGGTGGGTGCCGCTGGTGCACAGGATGTTGCGAACCCCCATGGCTTGCGCCCCAAGGCAACTGGCGATAAGCGCCAGGCGGTTGCGGTCGCGCGTGACGAGGTGCATGATGGGCTCGGCGCCTTCAGCAGCCAGGACTGCTGATGCAGCCAGCGCCGACATACACACGCCATGCCGGTTATCGCTCACGCCGACGGCGTGCACTTTTCCTGCAAACCGCTTCGCGGCAGCGCGCACGGGGGCGGGGTCACCGCTCCTTGGCGGAACGATCTCGACGACAAGTAGCGGCTCGCCTGACAGGATCTTCTCCTGGAACCTGGTTTCGCTCACAATCATCACCTTCTACCTTAGAACCCTCTTTCCAAATAAGTTGCATCTTTCACCAGGGGTCAACGGCCCGCCCCTGATCGTCACGTTGCCGTATCTGTCGTGGCCTCTGAAACGGGTTGCCGCGCCGTGCAAAGCGGACTCTCCCGCAGCGCACACAAATCCTTTACCGCACCTTGGATGAGGTTTTCGAGGTTATCTTGCGGTCCACACTGGAGAAGCGCGGCCCTTTGCGGCTCGAGGCCGATTTCCTCCAGCAGCCGTTGGACGGTTAGCATCCGTATCTCCGCGCGGTAGTTGCCTTGGGCAAGGCGGCAATCTCCCCGGGGACACGTCACCACCAGGAGACCTTGCGCGCCCCCCTCGAGGGCATGGAACAGGTATTGCGCGTCAACCTTGCCGCTGCAGGGGAGTTCAATGACTCGAACGTGAACACCATCTTGCGTCCACTGACGCGGCACGGATGTGCCCGTGGGAATACACCGATGGCAGATGAACACCAGGATCTCTGACGTGCTGGCCTCAGTCATCGCGCTTTTGTGCCCTGTCCTACAAGAACATACACTTCAATCTGACAACTTCAACGCCGGGATTTTGCTAGCGTCCTGCGGAAGAGACAACTTGGACTCATCGCCGCTAAGTGGCTGGATTATAGGCATATTCCGAAGCTCCTGTCAAAACC
>DAOLNV010000067.1:28565-33036 GCA_035416745.1 Candidatus Hydrogenedentota bacterium
AGCAAGAAGAGTGCCGAAGCGTGGAATCGACACGGCCACCTGGCACGAATTCACCGCGACCCGGCGGCATTCCTGAACCATTCATGGTCGACAAGGAGGCTTTGGTTTTGATGTTTTCCAGTCGCTGGGGTGGACGGCAAACGGTGGAATTCCTTCGAAAGAACGGCCGGGGGCACGTTAGCATCGATGTTCATGCCGTTTTTCGCGGCAGAAGGTATGAGTGAATCGATGGTATTGCGAACCGCCACATGAAGCCCGAAAAAGCGGTATCTTCCACCGGGCACGCAGGGGCGCGCTTCAGGGGAGGACGCACTATGATGAAGAAAGAACTGGATGCGGAGTTCCACCGGTTGGGATGCGGCCACAGGTGCTGCGGACCCCACGGGCTCATTTTTCAACCGGAAAACACGGGCGGCGTGTGAGTATTGAAGGCAGAACTCTTCACTTCTGGGGCTGCTGCGCAGACGTACACATTGATGTCGGCGAGGCGCCTGCGATCCTCCGCGCCTTGCCCGATGGCATCGGCCACAAGAAGATGTGTGATGCCTTTCGTGAGCTCGAACACCTCCCGGAGTACCCGCGCTGTCTGCATCGTGCCGATTAAGTTGCGCGCGAGCGCGAGAGAGCGCCCTGCCGGGCCCGCTTGAACCATGGCGAGGAATTGACAGGGCTAGAGATAGCGCTTCACCCATGCCAAGGCATCGTGGACATAGCGGGGTGTGAGCTGGTGATCCGTGTCGTACCAGATGGTCTTGGTAGTGTCGAGGTTGAGGTAAGCCTTGCGTGAGGCCTCGATCTGTCCTTCCGTGTAGAATTCGTCCATGCGTCCCAAGAGCATCAGTAGCGGCTTATCTCCAAGACCCCACGTGTAATCAACGGGCTCTACGGGTTTCCACGCCGCGTTGTACCAGGGAGGCACGCAAGCGACCCCCATTTTGATACGGGGTTCAATGGCCAGGAGCAGCATGGTGTTGACGCCGCCCATGCTATAGCCCACCAAGCCCACCCGGCTCATGTCGATATCGCCCCGTTCTTCCATGTAATCCAATGCCCGGCGGCAGTCTTTCACCGTTTGAATCACGATCTCGGGAATAGAAAAATAGTTCCGGCGCGGGGGCGCGGCGGGATCTTCGTAGGTGTTGACGTGAAGATAGTCGATTTCATTGCTGCGTTCGCCATGGGCGGCGGCATCAAACGCCAAGACGGCATAGCCGGATTTGAGCAAGGCGGTGCGCATTTCCGAGCCGCTGATGTAATTCTTCTTTTCCCACCAATTGTCCTTTCCCCCGCTCCAACCGTGCAGCAGCACGACCAGGGGATATGGTTTTGTGGCACTCTCAGGAATCTCGAGGTAGCCGGGTACCAGAAACCCTTGCACCCCTCGAAAGACCAGTTTGTATCGTATTGAGTGGGCTTCCTCTTTTTGGAGCACGATGCGTCCGTCCACCGGAATATCCTTATCATAGGCAAAGAATGGCAGCCGGGCCTCGAAGGCATCCCGCGACACACGGGGATAGGGCCCGGCCTCTTCGCAGAAAGACCAGCAATGAACCGTCAAGGCCAAGACACACCACGCGAAGACATAACGCTTTTGCATACACATTCTCCTTCACCGCTTGGGTGAGCAACATGCCTTCCTGGTCCGCCGCCTATAAGACAGGCCTTCACCTCCTCCCGTTATCTGGCTGCCGGGTCCGCAGGCCATTTCTTCAGCATCAGACCACGGATTTGCGTCGAAAAGCCTTCACTGCCTCAAACCAGAGAATGCTCGCTAAGCCAGCCGACAGCGCGATGGCGACGTCGGTTGCATGGAGCGGGGCGAAGTGAAATGCGGCCCGGAGAACCGGCACATAGACAACGATTCCGAGAAAGACGACGGCGCCGCCAATGACCCACCAGACAGCGCTGTTCGGCGTGCGGAGGATCTCCAGGATGCTCCGCGACCATGAACGGTTGACCAGGATTAGCCCGATATTGCCGGTGACAAGCGTGGCGAACGTCAAAGTGCGCGCTTCGTTTTCCGTCTGTCCCCGCTGGGTGGAAATGGCAAATACGGCCAATACGATCGTGAGGACTCCCACACCCTGTAAAAGGCTTAACATGAGCCTGTCCCTGCTTAACAGGGGTTCTGCCGGATTTCGCGGCTTCCGCTTCATCACGTCTTTTTCTTCCGGCTCGACTTCGAAGACGATCGAACATGCGGGGTCGATAATCATCTCGAGGAAGACCACGTGCACCGGCAGGAGTATCAACGGCCACTTGAACAGCACCGGCAACAGGGAGAGCCCGGCAATCGGCACGTGAACGGCAAGGATATAGGAGATAGCCTTTTTCAGGTTGTCGAAGATGCGCCGGCCCAGGCGCACAGCCTGCACGATGCTCGAGAAGTCATCGTCCAAGAGGACCAATGCCGCCGCTTCACGGGCGACGTCTGTGCCGCGCCCGCCCATGGCGATCCCGATGTCCGCAGCCTTCAAGGCCGGGGCATCGTTCACGCCGTCCCCCGTCATGGCCACAACGGCGCCACTCGCCTTGAGCGCTGTCACTATGCGTAGTTTCTGCTCGGGAACGACCCGGGCAAATATGCTGACAGTTCCGATGCGTTCGGCGAGTTCCTGGTCATTCATGGACTCCAGTTCAAGCCCTGTGATGTACCGGTCGTGCGGCGTCAACCCGATCTGTCTGGCGATCTTCTGCGCCGTGGCGGGATAGTCTCCCGTGATCATAATTACGCGAATTCCCGCGGTGTAACACTCGCGAACGGCGTCGGGAACCGGAAGGCGCAGCGGATCGGCAAATCCGACAAGTCCTAGAAACCGAAAATCAAAATCATGTTGGTCTTCAGACACGACCGCCGTGTTGAAGCAGGCTTTCGCTACGGCCAGGACACGCAATCCTTCCCGTGCGAGCCCATCGATCTGGTCTGCCAGCCGCAACCATTGAGGCTCCGTGAAATGGCAGAGGTCCGCGATTGCCTCCGGGGCCCCTTTAGCCGCGATCATGCGTGTCTCGGAGGTCGCGGATCTCCAGACGTGTGACATCGCGAGAAGATGTTCCGACAAAGGGTACTCGTGCTCAAGAACCCAGTCTTCATGGAGATGCTCGGTGTTACTGAGGTGCTGTTCACCTAACCGAAGAAACGCTTTCTCCATGGGATCGAACGGGTTCGCATGGCTCGCAAGAATGCTGAACTCGACAAGTTCGTGAACGATTTCCGGCAATTCTTCGCCATCCACTTTGACTTCCTGACCCTCGACGACAAGTCTGTTGACCGTCATGATGTTTTGCGTCAATGTCCCCGTCTTGTCGACGCAAAGCACGGCAGCCGCCCCCAGCGTCTCTACCGCGGGCACACGCCGTGTCAGCACCTGCTTCTGTGCGATACGCCACGCCCCGAGAGCGAGGAAGATAGACAGAACGACCGGAAACTCTTCTGGAATCATGGCCATGGCGAGGGTGATACCCGCAAGGATTCCGTCCACCCACACCCCTCGCGTCAGACCATAGACCGTCACCACCAATACGCAGAGGAGAAAGCCTGCAATGGCGAAATTCCGGACGAGCAGGCTGGTCTGCCGGCGTAGCGGGGTCTTTTCGTGTGGGACGGACTCCAACGCCTTGCCGATTTTGCCCATTTCGGTGTGGGGCCCGGTCGCCAGCACCGTCCCGATGCCACGCCCCTTCACGACCAGCGTCCCGGAGAACAAGAACGGTTGGCCGTCTCCGCCCGGACGCCCCATCTCGGCAAGATCTGGTCCGGTTGTCTTGCGCACCGGAACCGATTCTCCGGTCAGCAGCGATTCGTCGACGGAGAGGTAGCTGCTCTGAATCAACACGGCATCAGCGGGAACACGGTCCCCCTCTACCAAGACGAGGAGGTCGCCCCGAACCACCTCGCGCCCGACAATCCGCTTCTCCACGCCATCCCGGACGACCAATGCCCGCGGACTCGACAGGTCTCGCAACGCCTCTAGCGCACGCTCCGTCTTTAGTTCCTGGTAGAGGGTAATTCCGATAATGAGGAAGACAAATGCCAGCAGCATCGTGGCATCCGTGGCCTCACCGAGAAAAAGATAAATCACCCCACACACGATCAGCAGAAGGAACATCGGTTCCAGGGCCACGTCAAGAGCAATTCTGAACAAGTTGCGCTTCTTGCCGGACGGAAGCTCGTTGTAGCCTTCCGTGCGAAGCCGTTTCTGGGCCTCTTCTTCCGACAGGCCGGTAAATCCTGTGCTGGGGGTATCTGACATGCAGCGGCTATCCTTCATCGTGAACGGTCACTTGCGAAACTCCTACCCAATCGATGCTGCGTGTTTTCTTCAGGACCGTTGAGTTTCCTGAGCTTACCCTCATCTTTCGGGAGTTAGTGGGGCAAATTTGGACGCCGCAGTACAGTCCATCCAGGGGAGGCTTGTGTTCTCTTATTCTTTTGACTTTAGCAGGGAGCCGAGTTCCGGTCAAGGCTCCG
>DAOLNV010000068.1:0-1233 GCA_035416745.1 Candidatus Hydrogenedentota bacterium
ACAGTCCGCTGAATCCGAAGATCGCGACATGGAGCAGTTTCAGGAAGTTATAGCCGGTTCCGATGAGGGTGAAGAACAGCACGATCGGCGCGCAGCTCGCGAGGAGGATGGCATTCATCGCGACCGCCATCAGAATGAGCGACAAGGTCTGCAAGAAGCGCAGCCGCGACCCCATCACCACATTCACGACGTAAAGGACGGGGTAGCATACCGCGAGTGTCAGCAGAAACAGCAACGGCGCCTTCACTGCCGACGAAACCATCTGGGGCAATCCCGCCGGTATTCCCGCCGTGGCGCCCATCACCACCCCGTACCCGGCTCCAAGCGCCACGACAATGGTCAGCATCCGCCCCAGATGCCACGCGATGTCTTCGCCGCGGAAGATGCTTCTGAAATAGGCGTCGCGATGCCGCAGCAGACCGTCCATGTACTCGAGGATGTTGCGAGTCTTCCGGGGATCAAAATCATCCTCGGCCTCTTCGATGAGCGGATGCTGCGCCGCCAGGATTTCTCCCGTTGGTTGCTGGACTGGTTCGTCACTTTCTTCGAAGCCGTTCTCTGTCCCCATGGTGTTCCCTCCCGACTCTGTGGCCCTAAACAGCCTGCTTGGATCCTGCCACAAAGCCTGGTTTTTGTAAAGTTTATTATTGTTTGATGCTATTTTCTACTGTTAGCATCGGGATTCTATCCTTTGGGGATCTGGTGTAAGTTGTCAGACGGCGGGCATTTGCGCAAGAATAGCGACTGGCCGGCTGATTCCGGTGGGGGATTCTCTGTGAACCAAGTGGCGTCGTACCTTCGCAAACGCGCGATCATGGCTCCCTGGCATGTCGAATGTGGGAACATCGAGGGCATCGACTGCGCGGTGGTGATTCCCGCGCTCGCGGAACGCGCCACCATTCTCGAAACCCTTCGCAGCCTGGCTGCGAATCCCGCGCGGGAATTGGAGCGCACGCTGGTTGTGGTGGTGGTCAACAACCGCGCGCCAAGCGTGGCCCGCGCCGAGGACATCGACGATAACCGGCAGACCCTCGAGTTGCTGCGCGGGATGCTGCGGGGCCCCGCAAGGGCCTCCGGGCTTCGGCTGGCGCTGATTGACGCGTCGTCGGAGGGACTCGCATTGCCCCCGAAGGGCGGGGTGGGTCTCGCCCGGAGAATCGGCCTTGACGCGGCTCTTCGGGCGCTTCAGGAAGCTGGCGCGGGCGAGGCGGCCGTACTGCTGTCCACGGATGC
>DAOLNV010000068.1:1333-3636 GCA_035416745.1 Candidatus Hydrogenedentota bacterium
GGCAGGAGCTTGTCACGTACCATCCCGAGGGTTACCGCATCCTGGAAGCATGGCTGTCGCTGATTCGCGAGAGCTCCGGCGCGGCTCCGGGAAAGATTCTGGCCGAAATGGGCCGCGCAAACCGGCCCGCGGCCGAGTTTCTGGCCAGGCAAGGGTTCGCGGACTGCTGGGACAAGCTCCAGGAGAACAGTCCGAATCAGCGCGTGTTTCTGGCCCAGTTTCACCGGTGGTTCGACGCGTTCAAGACCCTCAAATTCCTCCACCACCTGCGAGACAACGGCTACCCGCTTCAGCCGTTGTGGAGCGCCGTCAGAACGCTCCTGGAACGCGCCGGCCAGACACCCGGCGGCATGTCATGGGAGCGCCTGCCACAGGAAACGGAGGCGCAGCGGGCCCTGCTGCACCATCTCCGGCGATTGGAACGGAATGGTTAGACTGCGGACGCGTCATCGAAGCAGAGCACGAGTATTTCGTAAGGGGCAATCGTGAAGGACCAGGGCGGTTTGGTGTCGAGAGACTTTATCGGAGCTCTGTTGGAATCGGCGAATGGGTTTCCGCTGTACGTGAATGAAGGGTACACGGTGACTTCGGTCTCACGATTGGCGCATTCCGCAACGACGATCCCGGTCTTGCGCGTCTGCCGGTTGTGAAAAAGGGTTGCGAGGAGGTCCGCTCCGCCCTCTACAATCATGCCATTTCCTGCCCGGAAATCTCCGTGCACGCAGTAATCGGCTGCGCGCCTGCGCAGTGCCGCAAGCTGCTTGACATGTTCCGCGAACCGGGGGTATTTCGTGATGGGGGAATCCCCGCCGTCGATCTTCATGTCGAAGTGCATTTTGTACGCGAAGGCCGTGTTCGCTTCGCCGTACTCGCAGGCGTCGAGCTCATGGCTTGCCATCAGCCACGGCAGGGTATAAAGAATGGGGTCTGGAAACGGCAACAGGATGTTCCAGTCCCACGAACTGTCGCACCACTGCCCCGTGAAATCATTGAGGCATTCCGATACCATGACCCCTTCGGGGTTTGCTTCGCGGACCAGCCTGCGCACGCCGGGAAGCAACTCCGCCAGCCCGTCAACGTAGACTCTGTCCGGGGTGGTTTCGATGTGCGTTTCGTCATAGTCGACAAACATCTTCTCCGATATCTGGTCCAGCTGCGTATTTCCGAAACCGTAGTCCTGGACGATTCGCTTGACTGTTTCGAGGAAATAGGCGCGCTGTTCGCGGCAGGGGGCGATTTCATGGTGCAGCAGGGACCGGTTCCGGGTGGGGACGTCATAGTTATGACGGGCCCAATCGCCCGCGTAGTAGGGGTGGCCTTCGCGTGTTTTCGCTTCCCAGCGATGGCCAAAAGCCTTGTGTTCCTCCATTTCGATATTGGCCAGGGTACCGTTGAAGAAGGGGAGTATTTCGACGCCCCGCATGCGCGCGGCCTGAATGCCCGCCCGCAGGGCTTCCGCGCCTCCCCATTCTTCATTGGGCACATAGCGGTAGAAGTAGTTGTTGTCGTGGCCGCCGGTCTGCCATCCGAACACCATCAGGTATGGGCATCCCGCCGCCAGGGCCGCGCTTGCCATGTCCGGCAGGTCCGCATAGGTGTTGAGTTCGAGGCCATCCTGGTGTTTCATGAAAAAGAAATGCCAGCCGATGGCTTCGGCGAACTTCGCGGGGCGGTCGGGCTTCAGGATCCAGGTATCGAGCCACTCCCTATGGGCGTCGGCGGTGGCGCGCCAGTCTCCTTCGTGCAGAGAGATTCTCACGGGCGGGCTGACCCACGATCCCCCCGGGAGAATGCGCCTCGGGTGTGAGGTCGCGAGGGACAGCGTCCGCTCGATCGGGTCACGTGTTTTGTCGAGATGTTTCGCGACGTGAAAATCCAAGATCGAGAAATCGGTATGACGTCCCTCGAGGGCCAGCCCGCCTTCCTCGTTGCCGAATTCACACCATGCACTTGCCATATGGGAGGGGTATCTCGCGACCTTCTGCTGGGTCAATCCGTTCCAGGCGCGATGATCGCCGCCCAGCCGCTTGCCGAAGAGGTCGTCGGTGCGCCGCTCCCAGAATACCGGCCAGACCAAAGAGGCGCCCGCCTGGGGACCGAGTCCCCCGAGCCATGGAAAGATGGTTTCTTCGATAGGGACGTCTCCGGCATTTTCCAGGCGCAATTGAGCGGCAAGCGCGTCATTTTCGAGGACGAACGACGCTTCTGCCCGTATGCCATTGCACGCCGAGCGAACGCGAACGCGAGTTCCTTCCTGCGTGCATTCGGCGCCGGCGGCGTCCGTGTGCAGATACTGCTTGTTC
>DAOLNV010000068.1:3736-32711 GCA_035416745.1 Candidatus Hydrogenedentota bacterium
CCGGGCGCCGTCGCTTTTGCGGCGGCGAGCAACATCTGGGCCTGTTCGCGCTCTCCGGTCCCCAGGTGCTTGACGAGACGGTTCACATAGACCGCGACAAAGGCCTCTTTGTCGGCTGCTTCCCAGATCTCCCGCGGGAGCGCGGCCTTATACTCCGTGACAAGGTCCACGCATCGGGATAACGTAGCCGTGTAGTCGGGACGCGACTGCAGGGATTGCAGGTAGCAGCCGAGGGCTGCGCCTGTGTCGCCCTCGGCTTCGGCAAGCAAGCCAAGGTGGTAGAACGAGCTGAAACCGCCCGTGCCGCGGACAAGCTCCCGCCGGGCGCCGGCCTGCAGCGCCGTGACGAATGCCTGGCGTGCGCGGGCCACGTCGCCGAGCATCAAGTACATGTAGCCCAGGGCGTGGGGAAAATCGGCCCAGCAAGTAGCCGGATGGCCCATTGCCCGGTGCCGTTCGAGGAGATCACGGCCCTCGCGATAGCGCTCGAGATTGGCGTAAGCATAGGCAAGACATGTCAGGAGATCGATGAGCACATCTTCGGAAACCGTGCGCCGGTTCCGCCCTGTTGGAAGAGACGCCCCGGCGAACGTCATGCTTGCGAGGGCTTCCTCAAACGCGCGAACCGCCTCGCCGTATTCTTTTCGGCAGAAGTCGGCCTTGCCTAATTGGTAAAGGTAATACTCGTCACCGGGGTGATTCTCCAACTCGCGCAGGAGAATACGGCGGTTTCGGTCTATTCGAGCCAGGAGCGCATCCCTGTCTTCGTACCCGGAATGGAGGTATTGCAGGCCGGTGGGGGCCTGCCGCGCTTCGCCCTCGAGCGGCACGAGCTGTTCATGGATAGCGCCCTCGAACACGAAACGGTCGCGGCGGAAGAACTTGGGCGAAATGGATATCTCCTCGCGCATATGCCCGCCTTCGCGGACGCCGCTGAGTATCTCCACCGTCCCCACTGTGTTGGAGGAATGCTCGTTCGCGAAGCGCTCGAGCAGGCCGCGGGCCAAGCCGGGGTTGACGAGCCGGTGATCCGCGTCGGCCACGAGGACATAGTCTCCCGTAGCCATTTTCAGGGAGTGGTTCCGGGCACGGGCGAAATCGTCTTGCCATGTGAACGCGTACACGTTGGGGGTGTATTGGGTGGCGCGCGCGACTGTTTGATCCGTTGATCCCGTATCGACGAGCACGATTTCATCGACGGCGGGCTGCAACGATTCCAGGCAGCCGGGGAGCATGCTTTCCTCGTTCCGCACAATCAGAGCCGCGCTGATTTTCACCGCGATCTCTCCTCTCGTGGTCGTTCGTCTGGAGTAGAACAACCATCATAGGGAGTCAGACAAGCCGGGTCAAAGACAGAGCGCCTTGGTAGCCGGAACCCGAGCCGTGGGGGAAGTCATCAGGAAGAGCGGTGCATCCGCGATTTTCGAGCGTATGCGTTTCACCGGGCGGCCCGGGCTGGCAGGCGTGCCCGAAGAACGGTCTACGGCCCGGAACGGGCTCCTGGCTTGCCCAGGAACCCGCTGCCGGGCCGTAAGTGAGTCTATCTCAGGTAGCTCGAATGGATCGGGGCGAGACCTATCCGAGCAGCTGTAACGCTGTCTGCGGCACCAAGTTTGCCTGGGCCAGCACTGAGGTGCCCGCGCTGATGAGAATCTGGGTCCGGGTGTATTCGGTCGTTACACGGGCGAAATCCGCGTCACGAATGGCGCTTTCCGCGGACGCCGAGTTCTCTTCCTGGATGGCCAGGGTGTTGATAGTGAACTCGAGGCGGTTCTGGATAGCGCCGAGCGTGGCGCGCAGCGACGAAACGCTGTTGATGGCCGCATCAAGCGTGCTGAGGGCCGATACGGCGCCGTCCATGGTCGATACCGACACGGCGTTGACTCCCAGGTCCGAGGCTCCCGCACCCGACAGAGCGATCAGGAGCGTCTGGCCAGCTTGCGCGCCGGCTTGGAGGGTGACGGTCTGCGCGGCGCTGAGCACGCGCAATCCGTTGAACTCGGTGTCGGTCGCGATGTCGTCGATCTGCTCGAGCAACTGAGAAACCTCAGCCTGCAGAGCGGCCCGGTTCGAGGTACTCATGGTACCGTTGGCCGACTGGACCGCCAGTTCGCGAATACGCTGGAGAATGTTGGTGGCTTCGCTGAGGGCGCCCTCCGCGGTCTGCACCAGGCTCACGCCGTCCTGCGCATTGCGTTGCGCCACCTGTGTGCCGCGAACCACGGAGTTGAATCCTTCGGCGATGGCAAGACCGGCCGCGTCATCGCTCGCCCGGTTGATGCGAAGTCCGCTCGACAGTTGTTCGAGCGCCTTGTTGAGTTGCGACGTTGACCGCGACAACACGCGGGATGCGTTCAAAGCCGCGATATTGGTGTTAATCCTGAGTCCCATAGCTTTTCCTCCTTGAGTGACGAATCTGCGCATCCATGCGCATCCGCCCATACCCAGCCTTTTCGCCGTGACAGCGTGTCCCAAACACCGCCCCGTGACAATATTAGAAAAGGCCCGGTGCGCGCCTTTCGGCGCGATTGTTGCCGGAAATTGACGGTCAGCAAACCGGCCTGCTGTGGCCGCACGAAGCTCCTTGGCCGCATCCGCATGACAACGCCCGGTCCGCGCCTCTTGCACGGTCGGCGTTGCTTTCGCTGCTCCTGTCCCGGGAGAGCGGTCTCAGAAGACACTGACCCACTGAGGAGAGTCCCCTGGGTTTCAAGAAACCCTTCCCCTGCTCGAGTTTCGTGACCTCTGATTGGGCGGCGGCTAAGGCATGAAGCGCATCGGCTCCGGCCTTCGTTTGGCCCCATTCAACTGGCTGGCGCGCCCTACGGATTGCCCTTCCGGCGGTCTCCGTTAGAGCTTCTTGGCAGAACACGGGTAAACCGAGAATCTCCCGTGGTCGGAAAGCATGTTCCCCTCAGGATAATCTCCCCGGGCCCGGCGCATTCCGCCGTTGTCGTTCGAATTATCGGCAACCTTAACCGATAACTTTAGCATTTTTTTTGAGAAACGATGTTTTTTTCGATATATGCGGGTAGGGCGGGAAAATCAGACCGGGTATTTTCTGTACAAGTCTAACAATTTTAAGAGTTTGAGCGCGACGCATTTATCAAACGAAAAGGCCGCGCTGGCGCCAGCGCGGCCCGAAATCAACGGGGGTATGAACCGTTCAGACAGCCCTCACGGGGATTATCCGCCCAACAATTGAAGCGCGGTCTGAGGCACAATATTGGCCTGGGCGAGGACCGCGGTCCCCGCGCTGACCAGTATCTGGGTGCGTGTGAATTGGATTGTCTCGGTGGCGATATCCGCGTCGCGCAGGGCGCTGTCGGAGGCAGACGCGTTCTCTTCCGTGATTGCCAGGCTGTTCATGGTGAACTCAAGCCGGTTTTGCACGGCGCCGAACGTAGCGCGCAGCTGACTGACGCTCTGGATGGCTGCATCCAGGGTGGAGAGACAGGAAACGGCGCCCTCCATCGTCGAGAGAGAGACTCCGTTCACCCCCAAGTTGACCGTCGAGGCGCCTGCCACAGCGATTTCGATGGTCTGGCCGGCCCGGAAACCTGCCTGCAGGGTAATCGTTTGAGCGGCACTGAGCACGCTCAGTCCGTTGAATTCCGTGTCGAATGCGATATCGTCGAGCTGCTGCAACAGCTGATTGACCTCGAGGTCGAGGGACATCCGGTTGGCCGTGCTCTGGGTGCCGTTTGCGGCTTGCACGGCGAGTTCGCGCATGCGCTGCAAGATGTTGGTGGCCTCGCTCAGCGCGCCTTCAGCCGTCTGAACGAGGCTGATCCCGTCCTGCGAGTTCCGCTGGGCCACCGCGGACCCGCGAATGACGGTGCGGAATCCTTCTGAGATGGCCAGACCGGCTGCGTCGTCGGCAGCGCGGTTGATGCGGAGCCCGCTCGCGAGGCGTTCGAGGGATGTGTTGAGTTCCTTTGTGGTTCGTCGAAGTGTGCGGGCGGCGTTGAGGGCCGCAATGTTGGTGTTGATCCGAAGACCCATGGCTCATATCCTCCGTGATATTTGCGCCTTTGCATCCGTGCATCGGCTTTCGAGCCTCAGTGAGAGGCTCTGGTGTGTGTATCGGCAGCCCCAAGCGAATTCTTTAGCACGCGGGCATAGGGCGCTCAGGGGTTTCCTGCCCGGTTACGCACTTTTTGAAGGTTGGCCAGCGCCCCGTGATGGGAAGGCTCGAGCGCCAGGCACTGTTCGAAGGCGGCCGCGGCCTCGCTGTAACGCATTTCTTTCATCAGGACGACGCCGAGATTGTTGTACCCTGCCGGGCTGCCCAGCCGGCCGGCCCGCGTGAAGTGCGTCTTGGCGTCTTCCAGGCGCTCGTCGTAGAAGTACAGTTCTCCCAAGGCATTATGGACATTGGCAACGCAGGCGCGCTCGTCGATCAGCCGCTGCAACACGTCGCGCGCTTCTTGACGGCGCTCGAGCCGCAGCATCTGATGGATGTACAGGCGCAGGCAGTCGTGGCTGTCCGGCCGCGCTTGCAGAGCTTTCTTCGAAGCTTCCGCCGCCTGGGCAAAATCGCCGTGCCCTTCCAAAGCAATGCTCAGGTACCGGTATCCGTCCATCCAATTGGGATTTGTTTTGAGGGCGTTTTGAAAGCTCTCGATAGCGGCCGGCCACTGCTTTTGATCCAGGTAGATGACGCCCAGATTACGCCAGGCGCTCGAGAGCCCGGGATCGATGCGCAAGGCCAGCAACAGGGCTTTCTTGCCCTCTTCGGAGCGTTTCGCGAGGTGCAAAACGCCGCCTAGATCGCGAAGAACGGGAGCATTCGACGGGTCCAATTGCAAGGCTTCGCGGTAGGCTCCCGCGGCCTTCTCGTACTCGCCCACCTCCGCGTACTGATTGCCCAGTTCCACGTATCCTTTGGGGTCCAAGGGTTCTTGGGCCACCTTTTCATGCCCCAGACGCAGATACATCTCCTGCTTCTTCCGTGTGTGCTCGAGCCCTCGGATGTGAGGGTAGTGATGGATGGGGACGTTGCAGGGGCTTATCTCGATGCGAGCCCGGACGAGTGACGGCTCGACCAATTCATGCACCTTTCCCTCGAAGCGCACTCCGGCGTTAGCGGGAAACAAGCGCACTTTTCTGCTCGGGTGCCAGCCTTCGAACCCCCGCGCGTGCGGATCGTCCGGCGCGCACGGATGAAAGTCGGCTATATTGGTGGCATTGGTGTAGTTGCGCGTGGTGAATTCATACGCAAAGGCCGCGGGTCCTTTGGCTATGCGTTTGATGGCGGGGATATCCTCTTTCGCGATTCGTTCATCGGCGTCAAGGACTAAAATCCAGTCCTTGGAACACATTCGCAGCGATTCGTTCCGTGCCGCGCCAAAATCGTCGCACCACAGATAGCCGATAACGCGTGCGCCATGGCGGTGCGCAATTTCCAGGGTCTCATCGCCGGAGCCCGTGTCCACGATGCAGATTTCGTCCACGAGACTCCGAACGGATTCCAGACACTCCTCAAGTACCTGGCCCTCGTCTTTCACGATCATGGCCAGGGAGATCGTACTTCCCACTCCTATTCCTCAATGTCGCTGGGATTGTTTGACGGAAGCGTTGCGGTGTCGTTCGCACCGCCTTGCTTGGTGCGGGCAGAGGTATCGGGCGCACGGTCCACCGCGCCCGCTGCCACCAGCGCCTCAAAGGTCTCTCGATCAACCACATCCCCGCTGGTGACCACCCGGGTGGACATGTTCACCGTGACGGCAAACTGCCGGATGGGTTTGCCGCGCCTCTGCAGGATAGCGCCCTTCTTCATCATATCGAATTCGATGCGGTAAAAGGCAGGTTTCTGCGCACCCGGCATCTCGCCACTGCGCAGGTGCGGGGGCACGTCGCTAAGCTTGTCTTTTCTCTGAAACCACACGTACGGGAACTCCTGTCACGCCTCGAAGGGCAACTTATACTCGCGTTATTTTACCACGCAATGGAAAAGACGAACAATGCCGGAGTTTCGTCCGTCCAACGATGGCTATCCCCGTCAAGAGAGACTGGCTCAAGGGCCCTCGACGGGCCTGATTCCGAATGAAGGAAGGCGGGCTTCGAAAAGTCCCCTGGCTTCAGTGAACCGAGCCAAGCCGGTTGTCGCCCAAACGCATTGAATTGAAAAGGCTGAACCGTGTTGTGCTGCGGGCTTCCAGGCTGCACCCGAGAAGAGGCACGATGCCGCTCCCGCAAGAACATGCGGACAATCCAAGCAGGCCTTTCTTGATTGTGACTCAGTACGCCAGCTTCTTACGGGTTATTGGGTCGCAAGCGCTGCTTCGCGCTGTGCATTTCGCAGCTTCTCCTGGTCGGCGGCAGTCAGTTTGGCGTCGCCGAGATTGACGACCACCTTTCTGATCTGACCCGTGAACTTGAACGGCACGTCATAGTCCCCGCTCACGGGCGTGCCGGTATCTTCGCCTACGTCCAGAGTTTCATCGAATGAGAGTCGAACTGGCACCGTTCTGTCGATCCGCCCCTGGGCGGCCTGTTTGCCGTCCACAGCGATCGTGCCCGTGCCGCCCTTCCCGATGCCGCCGCCGTCGTGTTGGAAGTCGAATGCAACGGTATGCTCGCCCGGTGTCAAGGGGGCTTCGGCGGCGATTCTATAGTGCGTGATGCCCAGAAGGTTGTAGTAGAACACCGGCTTGCCGCCCTCGAATAGCAGCGCGTAACCGGCAGAGCAACCGCCCTGCGTTATCACGACACCTTGTTCGTCGCCCTTTGCCAGGACCACTTCGGCCGTGATGCGGAACGACTTGTTCTTGATGTCCGGTGCAGCGCCTTCGGGGATGCGCGTCAGGCCCTGGGAATACGTGAACTCAGTGCGTCCACGCGTCAGACTAGGGCGGATGGCCACATCTAATCGCGCGATCGTACTGTGATCCAGAGGCAACACGTTGTACTTGGCGGCCTCGGCATAGAACAGCAACTGTAGTTCATGAAGCTTGTCAGGTTCTTTCTCAGCCAGGTTCACCGCCTCGCTGAAATCCTCCTCGACGTGATAGAGCTCCCACGTGTAGCCGGAGATCACATCCCCTGTAAACTCGGCGGGCTCCCAGGAGGATCTTGCCGGGGTGGTGCACGCCACCCAGCCATCGTGATAGATGCCGCGGTTGCCCATCAGCTCGAAGTACTGCGTCCGACGCATCGACGGGGCCTTGGGATCATCGAACGTGTAAGCCATGCTCACACCCTCGATAGGCTTCTGGGCCACGCCGTTGACGATGGATGGCTGCTGCAGTCCGGTAACGTCCAGAATGGTCGGCACGATGTCGATCGTATGGTGCCATTGAGAGCGCAGGCCCCCCCGATCTTCGATGCGCGCGGGCCAGGAGATGACCATTGCGTTGCGGGTACCCCCGTAGTGCGATGCGATCTGCTTGGTCCATTGGAAGGGCGTGTCCATTGCGTGCGCCCAAGCCGACGGGTAGTGGTTGTGGGTCTTCCATGTGCCTAGCTCGTCTTTGCGGGCAAGGACCTGTTGGTAGTCTTCCGCCAGCCCGTTGACCCCGGCAAGCTCGTTCAGCATGCCCTGGGGCCAACCTTCGGCGCTGGCGCCGTTGTCGCCGACGATATAAATGACCAACGTATTGTCGACCTGCCCCAGCTCCTCTATGGCGTCCAGTACCCGGCCGACGTTATAGTCCGTCTGTTCGAGGAAGCCCGCGTAGATCTCCATCATGTAGGCGGAGAGCTGCTGCTGCTCCGTGTTGAGGGAGTCCCAGGCGGGTAGTCCCTCGTGGCGTTTGGTCAACTGGGTGTTTGCCGGTACGATGCCCAATGCCTTCTGGCGCGCGAGCGTTTCCTCACGCACCTTGTCCCAGCCCTGATCGAACTTCCCCTTGTACTTCGCGATCCACTCCTTTCTCGGGTGGTGTGGGGAGTGGGTAGCTCCCGGGGCATAGTAGAGGAAGAACGGCCTGTCCGGCGCCACGGCCTTCTGGTTGCGCACCCACTTGATGGCCTGGTCGGCCATATCGTAGTCGAAGTTGTAATCGGGATTGCCCAAGTACGGCTCTATGGGCGTGTTGCCCTGAGAAGCCGCCGGCCGCCACTGGTTGGTCTCCGCGCCGACGAAACCGTAGAAGTGCTCGAAGCCCAGACCCAAGGGCCAGAGATCGAACGGCCCGGCCTGGCTGGTCTGCCAGTCGGGCACATTGTGGTTCTTACCGAACCACGAGGTGTTCCAGCCCTTCTGCTTAAGGATCTCGGCGACCGTGGCTGTGTCCTTGCCCATCACGGTGTCGTACCCGGGATAGCCTGTCCCCACCTCCATGATGACGCCCGTGTGAACCGAGTGATGGTTGCGGCCGGTCAGCAACGCCGCCCGGGTGGGTGAACAGAGCGCCGTGGTGTGGAACTGCGTGTAGCGGAGCCCGCTGTTTGCCAGCCTCTCCAGGGTGGGCGTCTGGCACGGCCCGCCGAACGTGCTCGACGCGCCAAAACCGACATCATCCAGCAGAACCAACACGATGTTCGGCGCACCCTCGGGCGCCTGCACCTGCTGCGGGAAATCGGGCTTCGAATCCTTCGCGCTCAGTCCGATCTCTCCCTTGAACGGCGGGGGGGGAGCCGGCAGGACTTCCTGCGCGTAGGCGAGCCCGCTCGATAAAACTCCCGTCGCCAGCACCAAGCCAATCGAAGCCCACACGCGGGTGCAGCTTCCATCTATCGCTCGACGTCTCCCATAATATTTCTCCCTCATGGCGCAGTCTCCTTTTGTTCCAACCGTCTGGAGTGTCGGGCGATGACCGTTTCCCCTCGTCTCCGGCCGCCCGTTTCGTTTCACTCCTTCGGGTCTTCCTTTGTCCGTTCCACGAGCGCCGCCATGCATTTCGCGCCAGCGCTCACTCGCCTGCTGCCAACGCGTCGGCTCGCTGCGCGAAGGCCTCCCTGACCTCCGGCGAAAACCGGTCATTTTCGGCAGCCTGGCGGTACACGGCAATGGCGCCGTCCCGGTCGCCTTGCTCCGCACGAATCTGTGCCAGCAGCGCGTAGAGGTCGGGCATTGCGACCTTGCGCGCCACGACCTGCTCGAGCGTCTGGACAGCACTGGCGCTGTCGCCCATCTGGTGCTGGTAGAAGGCGAACGTATAAGCATACTTGGGATTGTCGGGTTGAAGCGTGCTCGCTCTACGGCACCAATCGAGCCCCTCACGATTCTCCTGTTGAATCAGCAGCACGCCGAGGTTGTACGCAGCTGCCGCCAGGGAGGGATCAGCCTCCAGACTCTTTCGCAATTCGGCTTCGGCCTCCTGGGGCCGGCCAGTTTCCGCGAGCAGAAGTCCCAGGTTGAAGTGCGCCGCGGCGCTCTGGGGCGCGATGGACAGGGCTTCCCGTAGCGCGTTTTCGGCCTCTGAGTTGCGCCCCTGGCGGCTGTATGCCATGGAAGCGTTCACCAGCGACAGCACAAACGAGGGATTCAGTTTCAGGGAGGTCTCATAGCTCGCGATAGCAAGCTCCGTCTCCTCGCGTTCCGCATGGTAATTACCCAGGTTGTAATGTGAAGCGTAGTCATCCAGCCGCGACTTCATCGAGGCCAGCCACTCCGCCGCCGCCTTTTGGAAGGCTGCCTGGTCATCCTGCTCGAGTCGGCCCGCGGGGAGGGCCGGAAGGCTTGCGGCGGCAAGGATCCGGACGAGGCGATACTCGTCCCGGCATGCCTTCATAAGGGCTTTTACAGAGTCGGCCGTCACGAACCCGTCGAGCGCTTCCGCCGCGGCTGACCGCACCAGCGGCGAATCGTCATCCAGTGCCGCGATGATCGCGGGCCATTTTTCTGAAGACGGGCATCCCCTCAGGAGCCGGAGCAACGAGGCAACGAAAATGGGATTCCGGTCATCGCGGGACAGGTAGGCGAGCATGTCCGGCAGGCGCGACCAGTCGCCCTTGCGCGCGGCGGCGATCCATCCCGCCCGTTCGAGGAGGGGCGCCTGGTAGTCGCGCGAGCGCCACTCCCGCACCTGTTTGTCTGCCCATGCCGCATCCTTGTCGCTGTGGCAGATGTTGCAGGCGTTGGGGGAGCCGAAGGCCTGAGTGGCTGCCGGCGCGGGAGGCACCATCGAGTGGTCATGCCTGACCATTCGCGCGAACTCGGTGCGCGGCATATGGCACGAAATGCAGAGGTTGCCCTCGTTGTCGGCCTCGTGACGGGTATGCGCCTCGGGCTTATCGACCTTGTCTTGGTGGCAGGGCGCGCAGGCCTTGTTCGCATCCGCTCCGCGGAAGCGGTACCGGCCGCTCGAGGTGTGGCAGTACATGCAGTCGAGCTTACCGGACGCCACGCAAGGGCTCATGAGCCACGAGGTGTATGTGTAGTTCTCGCCGAGGTCCCGCCCGTCCGGGTAGAAATCCGGGTCCTCGAGGGCGACCAGCCCATAGTGGTCGAAATACCGGTCGCCGGGCCGGAATGACGGAGTAATGACGTAAGCCTTGGCGTGGCATGATACGCAGAGGTCATTGGTTTGCTGGACGGTAAAGGGCTTGGTGCTGATAATCTTGGGGTCTGAAGGCGGCTTATCGGGCGGCGCCTCCCGAAACAGCCTGTCGTGCTCCGAGGCGGGCCCGTGGCACGTTTCGCAGTTGATTCCCGGCTCGGCCCATACGGTGTGGTAGCTGTCGGTGGCCGGGTCGTAGTTGGTCGTCAATTGGCTTACGTGGCAACCATAGCATGAGGTGTTGAACGTGTAGGCACGGTCCCGCCAGTCTATGGGACGTTCGCCCGCGCCGGCGATATGACGTATCCCGCTGGCGGCCATGTCAAACCACGCCTTTTGCCGCACGTCGTAGGCGAGTGGAAGGGTCTGAAGCATCCCTTTATCGAGAAGCGTGAGGAAATAGTAGACGTTCTTGCCGCCCATGGCGTGCAAGATGGGGTAGCGCGCCTCGCCATCAGGCCTCTTCTCGATAACACAGGCCTGGCCCGGCGCAAGGTCCACGGAATACTCGTTGGGGCCGATAGCGACCGCCTGTTCGAGCGGGGTGAGCTTTTCCGCGGCCAGTTTGCCGGTAAACGGTTGCATGGCAAGGCCGTGATTCGACGTAGACCAGAGCTGGTAGAACTTCTCGTGGCAGTCCCGGCAACTGGCGGAGCCGGCCAGACCGTCCGGGCCCCCGGCAGGCTTTGCTTCCACGCCCAGACCGAGCTCTTCAGGCGAAAACTGTGTCTCGGGCACGCCGCCGCAGACAAGGCTCGCCAACACCGTCACCGCCACACCCGCTATCGCATATTGGGCCGTCATGCCATCTCCCGGCGATTTCCGAGGCGCTGCGCCGCTTGGCTTTCGGCGGCGCCGTCGTTCGCGGTTCCAATTGCACTAGAATCGAATGGCCATGCCGAGCGTCGGGCCATAGGTCTCGCTGGTCAACTCCATGCGCCCCGCGTCGTCTTCGATTCTCAGATAGCGGTATCCGACGCCCACCGAATACCGGTCCGAAATTCTATACCCCAACGTCGCCGCCGCATTTGTCGTCAGTTCCGAACCTAAGCCGAAGCCGCCCACGTCGCCACGAATAGATGCACCCCATTTTTCGGACAATTTGAAGCGAAGGCGGCCGCCGACAATGGGGTCGATCCAGTCTTTGGTCATGCTGTTGTCAATGGGGCCGAACTTGGCGTCCGTGACAAAGCTGAAATATCGGGCGCCGGCGAGAGCATCGAAGCCCACCCGTTCGCGGTCGAAACTTCGCAGGACCCCGAGTTCCAACATTGTTTCCTTCAGGCTTCCCGCAGTGTTGACACTGATCAAAGGCATCATCTTGAGCCGCACATCGTTGGCGGCGCTTATCTTGACAAAATCGAGTTCCGTAAACAGGCCCCATTTTCCGCGTTGAGCCTCAAAATGCGTGAACCCCGCGAAGTCGACCGCGTCCAGAATATCCTTGAATTTGGTCGTCGCAGTCGTTTCCTTGCCGCCGACATCTGTCGTCGAGGTAATGCTCGACAGCCACATATAGACGGCGAGTTCGAGGCGCCACTCTTCCGAATTATCTTCAGGCGCGGCCTCTTCCGCCGGAGGAGACACATCGGCGCTCCCTCCGCCCCCCGTCCCTTTGTTCTCCGCGGGGGGCGCGGTGTTGTCCGCACCCTCGCCGGGCGCCGCCGCATAGGCGCAGGCGCCGCACGCGATGCCAACGATAAGCACGACACACTCAACAACCTTCCATGTCTTCATCTCTTGAGCCCCTTCCCCGCGCTATGCCGTTCCTGTTCTCATGTCACCCGGCTTCCGATGGTTTATGCCTCACTTCTCCTGAGGCGGATAGATCACCTTCCAGTCGTCCTTCATACTGACGATCGTCCAGCCTTTGGCCAAGGCTTCATCGAGGCCCTTGTCCAATCGCCCAATGCTTGACTCGCGGTCATAGGCCCATTCGCGCCCGGCGTCGGTGTGCCGGACGTAGAGGCAGAGGCTCGGGCCATTGCGGGCCGCGGTCCATTGCAGCATCTGCAGGTCGCCGTCGGAATTGCCGAACGCCGCGATCGGCCGCCGGCCGATGTACTGGTGAATCCCGACTGGCTTGCCCTCCTTGTCATCGAAGAAGTTCACCTCAGGGAGGCGCAGAAGCACGGGTTTGCCGTCATGCATCTCGAAACGCGTTTTAATGCTGCTGCCGATGACCTGCTCAGGCGGGATGCCATATACGGCTTCCGTCCACGGCCGCATAAACTCGATGCCGCCGCCGGACACGATGAACGTCTTAAAGCCGTTGGCCCGAAGATAATCAAGCAGTTCGAGCATCGGCTGATAGACCATCTGCGTGTAAGGCAGGCCGGTTTCCGGGTGTTTCGCGGTGGCCAGCCAGTCCTTCACGCGCGTTTCGAACTCCTCGGTGGTCGTGCCTGCATGGGTGGCCATCATGATTTCCATCAGCCCCCGCTCGCCGGCGGCCAACGCGCCCTTTACATCGCCTTTGAGCAGCGAAGCGAACGGTTCTTTGTCCTTCCACTCGGGGTGTCCTGGCGCAAGCAGTTTTACCTGGTCAAGCGCGAAGCTCAACTGGAAATAGATCGGCTGCTCGGCCCAGAGCGTCCCATCGTTGTCGAAAACCGCGATACGTTCAGCCGGAGGCACAAAACCGGGCGAACCTTCCTGCGTTACCTGCGCGACGAACGCGAGAATGGATTCTTTCGCCGCGCCGCTGTTCCACGAAGGCAGTTGTTCGGCGGCATAGGCGCTCGCGGCCAATATGCCGGCTGCAAACAGACACATTAGCTTTCTTTTTCGCATAGTTCTTATCCTTCAAGCTGGTTTTGCATGAATGCGGCTGCGGCGCCTCCGGCCGTGCCGGGCACGGCCGGAGGCAAAGGAGCAGCACACTGCGTACCACCACCAGCCTTATCAAACGCATCCAACGATGCGGGGCAGGCTCATTTGCCTGCGCCCGAGCCTTGCTCAAGCTGCTGCACCACCTGATCGATATTGAAGCTGGCCGATTTCTGCCGCTGCGGAAATTCCTGGAACGTCTGGAGAAACTTCCCGACGACCGCCTGCATCGGCACGAACGCCCAACATTTGTCCGCCATCCACCGCATGGCCATAGGTGAATTGTCCGCGTTGAAAAGGACGTGGTCCTCGAGCGGATCCATGCGCAAGTTCACGATCTTTGGAAAGCTCTGGGGCAGTACGGGGCCGCCCGAGAGCCAGTCGCCTGAGAGCGCGAAGTGAGCCTTCCAGTCCCGAACGCGCACGGCGTTGAGGTTGCCGTTGTCGTCGAAGTAGAAGATCTCGTTCCTCGCGCTGGGCCCGGTGCCCGCCAGCAACGCGCGCTGATCGTAGCCGTCAAGGTGGACCTTGAACGGCTTGCCGTTGGCAGTGTATCCCTGCAGGAGTTTTTCCTTGACGTCGGGTTCGCCGGCCGCCGCCGCGAGGGTCACCGCCCAATCTTCATGCGACACGATGTCGTTGATCACCGTGCCCGGCTTGACCACGCCCGGCCAGCGGACGACGCATGGCACCCGCATGCCGCCTTCCCACGTACTTCCTTTTTCTCCCCTGAAGGGTGTGGCCCCGCCATCCGGCCACGAAAACTTCTCGGCGCCGTTGTCGGTCGTGAAGATCACGATGGTGTTGTCGGCGATGCCGAGGTCGTCGATCTTTTTGAGCAGGATGCCGACGTGGTCGTCGAGTTCATTCATCCCGTCGGCATAGAGGCCGTAGCCGGTCTTATCCTGGTACTTTGGCTGAAGCCGGGTCCACACATGCATCCGGGTCGAGTTATGCCAAATGAAGAACGGCTTCTTTTCTTTGACCGCGCGTTCCATGAAATCGAGCGTACCGGCGAGGAACTCCTCATCCACGGTCTCCATGCGCTTGCGCGTGATGGGCCCGGTGTCCTCGATGGTTTGCCTGCCGACTTTGCCGAAGCGGGGATCGACAGTGGTGTCATCGACGTCGGTCGCCTTTGTTTTCAGCGCCCCCCGCGGTCCGAATCGCTGTTTGAACGCCGGGTCCTTGGGATATTGCGGGTCCTCCGGCTCCTCTTCGGCGTTGAGGTGGTAGAGGTTGCCGAAGAACTCGTCAAACCCGTGCACCGTGGGCAGGAACTCGTTGCGGTCACCAAGATGGTTCTTGCCGAACTGGCCGGTGACGTAGCCTTGATTCTTGAGAAGATCGGCGATAGTAGGGTCCTGCGGCTGCAGTCCGAGCGCCGCGCCCGGAAGCCCCACCTTCAGCAATCCCGTGCGGAACGGGTGTTGCCCGGTGATGAAGGCGGCCCGGCCCGCAGTGCAGCTCTGCTGCCCGTAATAGTCTGTGAAGATGGCCCCCTCATGTGCGATCCGGTCGATGTTGGGCGTGCGGGAGCCCATCATCCCCATATTGTACGCGCTGATGTTGAACAAGCCGATGTCATCGCCAAAGATGACGAGGATGTTGGGCTTCTGATCTGCCGGAGCGCCCTGCGCGGTCGCCGCCACAGCAAAGAATGCGCCTGCAAACACGGCCAGCGCGCAGACCAATGCCGGGCGAAACGCAAAGACGAACCTCCTTCTAGTGTCTGTGTCCATAAGGCTTTTCCCTTCCCAGTTTACCGCCCTTTGCGGCGCGTTGCCCCGACGTTCGGTTTACCACCAATGGTGGACTTATTCGGGCTATGCACGCGCATCGGTGAATTGAAATCAGGTTCCTTTTGCGCCATTTTTGGGGGTAGCAAGATAGGTTTTCCGCTAACCGTCATGCTGACGGCGGCTTTCCTTCCCTCCTTTGCACCTGGCTGTCCTCCGCCGGACCTACGCCCGGCGACAGGAATGAAGAGCGCGCGCCTAGCGCCCTCCGGCCGTCTGTTGCAATGTCTCAAGCGCTTGGTCTATGCCGAAGCTTGCCGGCTTCTGGCGCGGCGGAAACTCCTTGAACGTCTCGATGAAGTTCATGATATAGGTCTGGGACGGGACCACAAGAAACGCGTGATCAAACGCCCAATCCCAATACGTGTTGGAAGTGATGTCTGCCCGTTCGTAGGGGTCGGCACGCAGGTCGAAGAGCTTGGACATGCGGAAATGCGTGAATGGCTCATTCCAAACGGCCATGGTGCCAGGCGTCGACTGTTCCGCGAAGACGAACTTCCAGTTCTCGTAGCGCAGGTTGAGCAATTCGCCATCGTCGCTGAAATAGAGAAACTCCCTGCGGGGACTCTTCGGTTCCTGGCCCGTGAGGAACGGCAGGAGGTTGTACCCATCGAGATGGACCTTGTAGGTGGTTCCACCGACGCTGCAACCTTCGAGCAACTTCTGTTTGACGCCGGGGTCGCCGGCGGCCGCGAGCAGGGTCGGCAGCCAGTCCAGGCCGCTGACGATCTCGTTGGAGACCGAATCGGGCTTTATGTGGCCCGGCCAGCGGATGAAGCACGGCACGCGAAATGCCCCTTCCCAGTTGGTGTTCTTCTCGCTGCGGAACGGCGTCGTCGCGGCATCCGGCCAGCTATTGGCGTGCGGGCCGTTGTCCGTCGTGTAGATGACGATGGTGTTGTTGGCGATGCCCAGGTCGTCGACGGCTCTTAGTAATGAACCCACCGTTCCGTCGTGCTCGATCATGCCGTCCGCATACTCGGTGAGAGCTGTCGCCCCCTTGGGACTGCGGTGCTCGGGGCGCACGTGGGTGCGAAAGTGCATCCGCGTGCTGTTGTACCAGCAGAAGAACGGCGTGTTTGCCTTGACCTGGCGTTGCATGAAATCAATCGCCGCGGCCGAGGTTTCGTCGTCAATCGTCTCCATCCGCTTGCGGGTGAGCGGGCCGGTGTCTTCGATGGTCTGCTTGCCGACTCTGCCGAAGCGCGGGTCCTCGGTTGGGTCGTTCTTGTCCGTCGCCTTGCAGCGCAGCACTCCCCTGGGACCAAACATCTGGCGAAACTTCGGCTCCTGCGGGTAGTTGAAGAGTTCCGGCTCTTCTTCCGCGTTAAGGTGGTAGAGGTTGCCGAAGAACTCATCGAAGCCGTGCACCGTGGGCAAGTACTCGTTGCGGTCGCCGAGATGGTTCTTGCCGAATTGCCCCGTAGCATAGCCGAGCGGCTTGAGTAATTCGGCAATCGTCGGGTCTTCTTTGCTCAGCCCGACTGTCGCGGCGGGCAACCCGACCTTGCTCAGACCGGTGCGAAAGACACACTGGCCGGTGATGAACGAGGACCGCCCGGCCGTGCAGCTCTGCTCCGCGTAGTAATCGGTGAACAGAAGACCTTCCTCGGCGATGCGGTCGATGTTGGGCGTGCGGTAGCCCATCAGGCCTTTGGTGAAGATGCTGATGTTGGCCTGCCCGATGTCGTCGCCAAAAATGACCAGTATGTTGGGTTTGGCCGCGCCGACGCTTGCGGGAGGGCTCTCGGCCGCCCATGCTGGCGTTGCCAAGGTTAGAACGCCCGCCGTCAGAACGAAGAACGCGCCGGCCATCAGAGCCAGTACATCGACCAAAGCACTTCGCCATGCGTCGACAGGCCTGCATCTCGAATCTGCTCTCATGTATGTTTCTCCTCCCCTATAACAGCCGCATATGGACCGTCGCGGGAAACTTGCGTTCCCGCCGGTGCCTTCCTCGCGCCGCCTGTGGTTTCACACAACTCCCGCCCTCACCAGAGTTCCGAAGTGCACCTCGCGCGGGGTTTCCCGACCTGCAATGCCTTCATTTCCGGCCTTGCATAAGTCGTTCCCTACTATTTGATTAGTAAAACAGGCGCAGCGCAAAAAAGTCAATACACATCTTCAATCCCTACGGCTGTGCGGGTCGAAGTGGTTTGACGGGTACCGGGGCGTGAAACCTCACGCTTGAAGGCACGGGAAAGGCACGAAAATTGCTTATCTCAGGGTTGGGAGGGCGTGGCCGCCTGTACGGTATCCTTGACGGGGGGGAGCCGGTACCATACGCCTTCGAGCTCGAAGATAACCTCTTCCTGGAACGCTGCAATCTCAGCCAGAGACGGGTCTTTAGCGATGAGGGCGTTGAATTCCGCGGAATCCCTCGCCACGGTTACGGCGGCCTGCTTGTCATAGGCTGCTTGAACCCAGGCGTCCTCGCGCATCTTGAATGTCCGGTCTCCGGCCCGCTTATCTTCAATAGTGCCAGGCACGCCGGAAGGCGCGGGAGGCTTGGACGGCGGCGTTTCGGCGCCTTCGGAAGCAGCCAATGCCGGGGCAAGCTCGGGTGCCGGAGGCGTGGTCTCGGCGGCTGTTGCCGGGGGTGCCGCGCCGGCCTCGAGACCGACGGTCTTGGTTTCGTCAAGCTCCACCTGGCCAGCCGTTTCTGCAGGCGGTTCCGCAGGCGTCGTGCCGCTCTCGGTTTCAGTATCAGACAGTTTCTCCCCAAGCTGAAGGGCATCTCCCGTGGATTGCCCGCCCGCGCTGCCTTGCGTCTGGCCGGCCGGCCCGTCTTCCGCACGACCTTCTTGAGTCTCCCCGGCCACCCTTACCCGCTGCGCCGGGGGCGCCGGCGATGCGGGCGCTGGAGAAGGCGCAGGCAAGGCGTCTGTCCTGCGGGCCCTGTCGGCAATCATCTCCCGCGGCTCATGCGCTTCATCGAGCGGCCTGCCAGCACTCGCCGCCTCTTCTTTGGAGACCGCCCCTTTCGCAGCGCCTGCCGGGGCCTGCTCCAGGCGTGACACATTGAATGTACTTGATTTCGGGAACTGCAGGACGACCAGCCCCAAGATAAGAACCACCGCTGCCGCTGCGGCGAGCAATGGCCATGCGGGCCGGCGGCTCAAGCGCGAAGGGCCAAACGAGACCGGGCGGGCCTTGCGGCCGGTTTCGATCCGCACCGACAGCTCTTCCGGGGCTTCATATCGCGGCATTTCGCGAAACAGGCCGTTCATCTGCCTCAACGCATGCCATTCGCGGGCCACGCTGGGGTTTGCTTCAATGAGCGCCTCGAGCTCACGGCGCTCCTCGTCGGAAAGTTCGCCGTCGAGCAGGGCAGACAGTTTCTCGTCCAATTGCTCCTTATCCATTACTCGGCCTCAAGAATAGAAAGTTCGCGGAGACGTTGCCGCAACCGCTTCCGCGCCTGATTCAAGCGCGATTTCACCGTGCCGGGAGGGCAGTTCATGACTTCGGCAATTTCCTCGTACGTAAGGTCGTCAAAGGTCCGCAACACAAACGGAAGACGGTAGTGTTCGGGCAGGTCATCGAGACACCGTTGAAGGACCTCTTCCATTTCATGTTCCATGGCTTCCGTTCCCGGATTTCTTTTCGACGCGGCCGCCGCATCTGCAACGGCGGGCGCGGTCTCCTGCAAGGCATCGAGGGAGGTGCCCTTGTCCCGTCCTCTGCGCGAGCCGTCCCGAAGCCTGTTGCGCGCGAGGTTTGCCGCAATGCTGTACAGCCACGTATACACCTGCGCATCGCCTCGATAGCTCTCGAGCGACCGGTACGCCCGCAAGAAGGTCTCCTGGCAGATGTCGAGGGCATCTTCACGGCTGCCCAGATACCGCATTGCCACATTGTAAAGTCTTGTTTTGTAACGATTTACAATTATGCCAAAAGCGTTTGGGTCGCCGTGGCGGCATTGCTCGACCACCTCGCGGTCGGATATCGTGCCGGCTTCTTGCGAATTCACCACTGCTTAACTGACGAGCTGCGGAACCTGCGGTTTCGCGGCTCACTCCTTATGACACCAAACGGTTCTCGTAGTTCGCCCATACCCTTGGGCAAGCCCATTCTATCACGGGCTGTCACATGAATAACCAGGGCGTGTGCATAGGGGCAATCCCAGAGGCTTGCCGCCCGATGCGCCATGGTGCAGTTGACTCAGCCGAATACTTATGGCTACAATCCTGCGGCGTCAGCCTTCGAAAGATGTTCATGAGGTTCAATCAACGGCAACAGGAGTCGGAAAGGGGAAACAAGGTGCGTAAATCAATCGTTATCGCAATGACAGTCATGATGGCGGCCGTATTGGTCGCGGGTTGCACGACGGGTTCGGGCGCAAGCGACAAGGATCAGATTGCCGGTGTGCTGAACGAGTGGAAGGCCGGTTTCGAAGCGGGCAGTATTGACGCGATTATGGCGCCGGTTTCCGAGTCGTTCACTCACTACGAGTGGACCAACAAGGCCGCGCTGCAGGCCTTTGTCAAGGGTGCTCTGGACCAAGGCGAACTGAACAACGCGGAAATCGATCTGCAGTATGCCGAGTACAAGAAGAACGACGACGGGACGTGGACGGTTTATCCGATCGAGTTGACGGCCGTTTTCGGCAGCGCCACGATTGAAGGGACCTTCAAGCAGGAAGAGAGCGGGTGGAAGATCGTCGGCATCGAGGTGGAAGGCATCTAACGCCAGCCCGGGCCGCAAGCCGCACATAGCAAGCAGGCGTCTCCGCACATTCCGGGGGCGCCTGTTCTATTTCTGCCCGTCACCCTGAACGCTATTCTTCGCGAGTCTTGGACCGGCGCAGGTCATCGACAAGGCCCGGCCCGTTCGGTTTCCGGCGGGCGACGACGAAGAAACAGTCCCCAATACGCGAATTGAAGCGAAAGGCCATACCTCGGAGCCACCGTTTCAGGCGGCCTACGGGGGGGTTGTGCATGCCGTAGAGACGCTCCTCGGTGATGAACCAGCGCGCAAGCATCACCTCGATCTCTTCCGCCGTGTAGAACAGGGAGCAGTATTCCATCAACGCCTTGTTCTCGAGCGCGTTGTACTGGTTGAACCACCGGAACGGGTTTTCGCCCCACAACGCATCAAGACGCCGTCCCAGAGCCACGGCGTTGGGGGTTTCCACGATCAGAATGCCGCCCGGACGCATGACCCGCGCGATCTCCGCGATAATATGGCTGGGATTGTAAAGGTGCTCGATCACCGAGGCGAAGAGGACGATGTCGAAAAAGCTGTCATCGTAAGGGAGGGCCTGCACGTCTACGTTGCATACTTGTGCCTCGATGCCACTTTTCCGGAGACGATCAATGTCTGTTGCCAGGTCTACCGTGTGGAACTCGTCCACATACTTTGCCTTGATCTCCGAGACGATCTCGGCCACATCGCCGCCTCCTCCGATGTCGAGGCACCTTTCCTGGCGCTCCGGAGCGTGTCTGGCCAGCAGTGCAAGCAGTTGTTGGTGGCGCACATGATGAAAACGGCGGTAATCTTCGCGTGTCTTATGCATCCAGTTCCATTCGCGCGCCCTGATTGCAGGCGCCTCCTCGGCCTTCCGTCCACCCCCTCTTGACCTTGAAGAACCATGTTCGCATATTTGCCCATCCCTGTCCAGAGGGACAGCGAGCGCGCGTAACGGAACACCAGGAATCCTGAACACGAAGCTTATGCCGTCTTGAAGAATGCAGCCGAGGCCCCTGCGCTGCAGCGTGTCTTCCTGACGTTGTGGTCAGCCGTCTCGGCGCTAGATGCGCGCCCAGGCCTGTTCGATGATGGCGAAGGCTTCGTTGATTTCACTCTCGGTGATGACCAGGGGCGGGCTCACCCGAATCACCTTGCCCGCCAGGGGGCCAAGGAAATGCACGCCGGTGTCGCCAATGCCGTAGTACGCCTCGAGCACGCAGCGGTTGGCGAGTTCGGCGTTCTCGATCTCGACGCCGTAGACGAGCCCTTCGCCGCGAACGGCCTTTACGAACGGGAACCTGCCGGGCCAATCGCGAAGCCGTTTCTCGACGCTTTTCGCGGCTGCGCGGCCTTTATCGACGATATTTTCCTCCTCGAACACGTCGAGCACGGCGCACATGGCGGCACAGGCGCGGGGATTGCCGCTGAACGTATCCGACGCTTCGCCATAGGTCAAGGAGTCGATGAGGTCCGCCCGGCCAACTGCTGCTGCGGCTGGCTCGCCGTTGGCGATGCCCTTGCCAAGGACGACCAGGTCGGGCTGCACCTCGTACGTTTCGTACGCGTACATGTTGCCGGTGCGGCCGTGGCACGCCTGCACCTCGTCGAAGATGAACACAATGTCGTGTTTCTCGCACCAGGCCTGCAGCATCTTGTGATACCACTTGGGGGGGTGGAACGAACCGGCGGCGCCAAGATAGGGTTCGGTTATGAGCAATGAGATCTGGCCTTCGTGTTCTGCGGCGAGCGCATCCAGTTCGCGCTGGTAAAATTCCCGGGGTTTTTCGTCTTTCATAGGAAACGAGATGAACCGCACATTCGGGTTGCGGCTTTCGGCGCCGGTGACGTCGCCCGCGAGGCCCTTCTTCCCGTGGAACCCGTAGCGCGTGGCCAGAATGATCGGGCGGTCCGGATACCGGTGTTGCGCGGCCCACATGGCTTTCTGTATGCCTTCTGACCCGCTTGCGGCCCAGAAAACCTTCTGGGCGTTCGGATTTGTCGCCGCCATGCTTTTGACGAGCCGCTCGGCCGCAACGACCTCGAGCTCAACCACCATGTTGTAAGCGTTGCGAGGCAGGGCCTCGGCGTACTTCCGGCACAATTCCTCGAAGCGCGGATGGTCATGCCCGAGATTCGTCACCAGGACGCCCGACGTGAAATCGACGAGTCTGCGTCCGTCGACCGTCCACAGATAACACCCCTTGGCTTTCTCGACAGTGAGCTGCGAGGGGGTATACGTGCGCTGGCCCCTCCCGATGACGGCGTCCAGCCGCTCGCGGATGGCGTTTGCCTTGGGTTCGCCGTCGTGCTGAATGGATGCGGATATGCCCGCGTGTATCGCCATGTTCTGCCTGCCCTTTCCCGGTAACCGTCAAAATCCTGTAAAAGGCCTCGAAAAAGGCCCTATTTGCTGCCAGAACGGCTGTTCGCGTCAATGGCCATAGTATAATCCCCCCCGCTTCCAAAACCAAGTTGACGGATTGCTTCGCTGTGAGAGGGGAGCGGTCAAGGCCTTCTGTGCCGGCGGTGACGCAGTTGATTGGTACAACGGCGGGCGGGCATCAGATGTAGTACATGTCCGATTCATGCACGTTGTCGATGATATCCTGGACCCGATAGCTCTTCAGCACCTTCGAGACTTCGCAGGCGACGTCTTTCCAGATCGGCGCGACATCCTTGTCCGCGTGGCCCTCAATAGGCTGCAGGTCAATTATGGGACCCTCGATGGCCTCGATGATATCAAGCAGACTGATGTTTCCGGGCGGCCGGCAGAGTATATACCCGCCTTGCGCCCCGCGTACGCTGCGGACAATGCCCGCGCGCTTGAGTTGAATGAGAATGTGCACGAGGTATTTGCCCGGGATGTTGCGCTTGTTGGCGATGGTCAGCGCGGTAACCGGCTGTTCGCTGTTTGCGTTCAGCGCAAGTTCAATTATTGCCCGGCACGCATATTCACACCTCGACGAAATATTCATGCGACTGGCTGCCTTCCCTGTTCTAACCGGCGGGCCGCCAATGTCCCTCTCATGTCCCGGATAAGATGCTCGACGGCGCGCTGATACTCCGGCCTCCCAGAAGTCTTCGCCACGAGATCGTTCGCCAGACAAATCTATCGTAGTAGTTTTAACGCTGGAAGTAAAGAGCATAATGCAGATATGTCTCGCGGCTACTGAGGTCCTGACATCTTATCTGTGCAGGTGGGTAATTTTCTGCGCAGAGGAATATCCCTTATTTCCGCAGTCTTGGGGACACCCCGGTCCGTGCCGCAGATCACGCTGTGGCGCGCAGCAACGCCCGCTGACCAAGGTCTCTAAACCCAGCAATCAGCCAAGGTTGCCCGCGCCACAAAGGGCGCCGGCCCTTCGTCTCTCGCGCTCTTCGAGAGCATGACGGGCGGCGGGCCGGACAGGCGGCCGCCTATACGGTCTTTATGCCGTTCACGAATGCTGCCCGGATGACAGGTTTCCATTGAGGGTGAGACTGGTCGAGGTCGAAAACGATGAGGTTTGCGACGGTCCCGGGTTTCAATGAGCCGAAATCGGCTTTGACGCCCAGTACGGCGGCCGGGATCTCGGAGGCGCATCGAAACGCCTGTTCGAGGGTCATGTCGGTTTCGCGCGTGGCGTTCAGCACGCCCTGCAGCAGCATGAGAGCGCTGCCGGACAGCAGATTCGTGCCGCACAGGTTGATGCGCCCTGAGGGCAGCAACTCGACCATCATTCCTTTGACGCCGCTATGATGCGGATACATCCCTGGTTTTAGACCCGCGATGCTGACCGCGTCCGAGGTGAGAATGACGTTGGCGGGTCCCTTTATGCGGACCATGGTCTTCAACACTTCGGCAGGCAAGTGATGGAGGTCAGCGATGAGCGCCGCGGTCAGACGATCCTCGGCCAATTGGGGCCAGAGCGGGTTGCGGTGCCGATCGAGTTCCGCGGCCAGGCCATTCCCGAGATGCGTGGAGAGGCGCGCCCCCGCGTCAACGGCCTGCGCAATCTCGTCCTGACTGGCATTGTGATGTCCGAGAGCGACGACAACCCCGCGGCTAACCAGTCCTTTGACGAACGGAATGGCTCGCGGGAGCTCGGGCGCGACGGTTGTGTAGAGCACGTTGCCGCCGCTGGCCTTGTTGAGTTTGTCGAAGTCGCGCAGACTGGGTTCGCGTATGTAGCGCTTGGCATGAGCGCCCCGCGGCCCATCGAGGGGCGACAGAAACGGCCCCTCGAGATGAATACCCGGCACGGCCCGCGCCACTTCTTCGTCTTGCAGGGCTTCGGCCATAACGCGGCAGCCGTGTTCCATGTTCTTCAAGGAGTTGGTGGTGAGCGTGGGGACCCATTTCGAGACGCCCCACGACGCCAGGAAACGCGTGAGGCCATGCAGGTCTTCGGGCTTCGTCATGGGCCCCTGAAGATTGATGCCGTTGCCGCCATTCACCTGAATGTCGAAAAGTGTCGGCCCGATGATGGACGAACGGGACCCGTAATCGGTCCGGCCATACCCGCCGCCCTGCGTGACGGCTTCGATGATTCCGTTGCGCACGGTGATGTGCACCGGCCGGCCAGAGCCTACCGGAAGGCCACAGACGGTCACGGCTTCGCTCGCGTCTGACATTGTCACGCTAGTGCCCTCGTTCATCCATATTGCACACCGCCGATAAAGACAGCGTTGAGCTTTGAACTCCAGCCCGTCTTGGCTTTCACTATAGAGAATACGATGAAATTCGCCACGGCTCCCGCAAAAGGAAGAGCAAACCGGTGCTTGAGATGGAAAAACCGTCCGGGTATCGACGATGCGCTGGCCAGAGCCTGTTTCAGGGTTAAATCCGTCACGCGCATGGCGTTAACAACTCCCTGCAACAACGGCAGCGAGCTCCCAGCCAGATACCCGGTTCCGCTCAGGCATACGCGTCCCGAAGGCAACATCTCGACGGGCATGCCGCCGAGTTCGTAGGGTCCCGGCTTAAGTCCCGCCAGATGAATATAGTCGGACGTCAAAATCACGCGCTGCGGCTGCTTCGCCCGGACAAAGGCGCGAAGAACGGGCTCGGGCAGGTGTTCGAGGTCCGGGATAAGCGACGCTTTGAGGCGGTCGTTTGCCAATTGGGGCCACAGAGGGTTGTTATGGCGGTTCATGGTGCCCGCCATGCCGTTGCCCAGATGCGTGGATAACGTCGCGCCCGCCTCGACGGCTCGTTCAATGTCGATGGCCGACGCACCGTGGTGCCCCAAGGCCACGCGCACCCGCCGCCTCACCGCTTCTCGGATAAACGGAATGGCGCCTTCAACTTCCGGCGCGACAGTGATGTAGGCGATGCGGTCTTGCGTAACCCGCATGAATTCCCCGAATTCCGCCAAGGAGGGATTCCGCACATGCTTCTTATCGTGCGCTCCCCGGGGACCGTCTTCCGGAGAGATGTAGGGTCCCTCGAGGTGTATGCCGGGAATAGCGCGCTTGATACGCGGCTCGGTCATGGCTTCCGCAATCGCGGCGCAGCTGTGAATCATATTCTCGGGCGAGCCGGTGATGATCGTGGGTATCCAATGCGAAACGCCCTGGCTGGCGAGAAAATCGTTCAGAGTACAGATGCCAGCCGGCGTGATGTCAAGACTTTGTAAATCGATGCCCTTGGCGCCGTTAATCTGGATGTCGAACAGTGTAGGCGCGATGATGGCCGTCAGCGACCCGACATCGGGAGTGGCCCGGCCGGCCGGTTTGACTGTCTCGACTCGTCCATCTTTCAGGATTACGTCGGACGGGCAGTCAGCACCGGCGAAAACTCCCCTTACGAGGATGCGATTCTTGGTCAAAAGCACGAGCCGCTCTCCTTACCGTTGGCAAGGGTTCTACCATAACGCGCCGTCAGGAAACAATACGGATGTGCGTGACCTTGAGCCATCCGAGGCGCCCATTCCAGACGTGGGCAGCCCCTAAACCCTTCTAAATCCCTGGGTTATGACGGAATACCTTGCCATCAAGGTCCGAACAGAGTGGCAAAGAGTGACGGCGGTGTGGACGAAAAGGCCGTCGCTTATCGGCCGCAATCCGTACAACTTGCTCGGATTGCCCGCAGGTTTACGAAGGCTCAGGGTGTCAACACCTTGCCGCAAAACACTAGAAGCTGGCGAGAAAGTGCAGGTAAGCCTCGATACCTTTGAACAACGTAGGCAGGTGCTGTTTCTCGTTGGGCCCATGGATGCCATCTTCGGGGAGACCAAATCCGAGCAGCACCGATTCGACGCCGAGCATCTGCTTGAGAACTCCGACTACGGGTATGCTCCCGCCTTCGCGGCGAAACACGGGTTCCGCGGCGAAGACGGTCCTGAGGGCCTTCACCGCGGCTTTCATCGCTTCGGAATCGCGGTTCATAAGCGCGCCGGGACCGTGCGAGAGTTCGCGCATTTCCCAGGAGACTGTCTTTGGCGCCTTCCCTGCCAGGTATTGCTCGAGCATGGCCTTAATGGAGGCGGGCTCTTGATTTGCCACGAGGCGGCACGAGAGTTTTGCCAGTGCTTTGGCTGGAAGGATGGTCTTTGCGCCCTCTCCGGTGAATCCCGATACGAGACCGTTGACCTCGAGCGTGGGACGGCCGCCCACGCGTTCGAGGGTTGTGTACCCTTCCTCGCCCCAGAGTTCCCGCGCGCCGGTCATGGCCTTCCACTCGTCGTCGGTTATGGGCCATCGGGCGATCTGGAGGCGCTCTTCCTGATCGAGGGGCACGACGCTGTCATAAAACCCCGGCAGGGTGACGCGTCCCTTTTCGTCGTGCATGCCGGCCACCAGGTCGCACAACACCTGGCCGGGATTGTGCACCGACCCGCCGAAGAGACCCGAGTGCAGGTCTTTGCCGGGGCCGCGGATTTCGAGTTCGAAATAGGCCAGCCCGCGCAAGGCATAGACCAGCGACGGCAACTCGGGCGCTAGAATGCCCGAATCGCAATTCAACACGAAGTCGCATTCGAGCAGGTCGCGGTTTTTCTCGATAAATGCTTCCAGACTTGGCGAACCAATCTCCTCCTCGCCTTCGAGCAGGTATTTCAGGTTCAGGGGCAGTCCGCCGTGCATGGACAAGGCTTCCACGGCCTTGAGTTGGGCGAAGATCTGGCCTTTCATGTCCGATGCGCCGCGGGCGAACAGATAATCGCCGCGTACGGCAGGCTCGAAGGGCGGCGTCTCCCATTGATCGAGCGGGTCGGCAGGCTGTACGTCGTAATGACCGTATACCAGCACCGTGGGCTTGCCCGGCGCGCCCAGCCATTCGGCGTAGACCATGGGATGCAGGGGCGTGGGCATCAACTCCGCCCGCGTCATGCCCACGTGCTTCAACTGGGTGCGCAGCCACTCGGCCGTGCGAACCATGTCCTTCTTGTGTTCCGACAGCGTCGAGACACTCGGGATCGCGACGAGAGACTTGAGTTGTTCGAGATAGACATCGTGATGCGAGCGCACATGACTCAACGCGGCGTCCAATTCGGTCATGATTCCTCCTTGAGAAGAAGTTCCATTTCGTGTTCGCCGATGATACCACAGGCTTTCCAGACCGATGAAGAACGTTGCGCTCGCCTCATCCGTGCGCCCTGATGTGTCATTCTTCCTCTTCGCGCGGGAAGGCCTGCTGTCGAGCTGTGTCCAATTCCCTCAAACTGCTCGCGAGACGCCTGCGCTGCAAGGTCGCAGGCGATGATGCCTGCACCACAATAGCCGGCAAGGATGTCTCCGGAGGCCCGCAGGAACACAAGCCTCGTTACAGAATCGGAGCATTTGCCTTGTCCAGGCGGTTCGCATCCCGTGGCTGCCCTGTGCGCGTCCGCCCCGGTTTGTAAAAAGATTGTAAAGACAGGGAACTTGTGTATATTGGAGGCGATCCATTTGTTATATTTGTAGAAAAGGAACCGGTTGCTTTCACGGCTCCGACGCCGGGGGGTGCGCAAAGATGGGCCTCTTCAGACATTTTGTTGGCACACGATGGCTGGCAGCCCTGACGCTGCTGCTGGCGATGGCGTTGGCGGCATCGGGCGGCGCGCTGCTTGCCCAGGAGTCCGCGGCGGCCAGGCAAGCCGAGGAAGCCGCAGACCTCGTAGCGCAGGCGAATGCACTTGCGGCGGAAGGCAATGTGGCCGAAGCCGGCTATACGTATGTCTGGGTGCTCGACAACTACCCATACACACCCGCGAAACACGACGCCCACGCCGCCCTTGTGGAGATGAAGGCGCTGGTGCGCAGCGGCCGAATCGACTTCGACAACTTTCACGCACTCATCCAAATGCTTCCGGCGTTCTGGGACCTGAACACGCTTGAGGCTATGAACGTAGTCGCCAATATGGAACACGTTTACGCGGGAGAGCTTCTGAAAATGGGCATGGAGGAAGAGGCCAGGCAGGTATGGTCCGAGACCCTTGAGAACGTGTTGGAGGCCTTGCGCGCGTACTGGTATGACCCGGCGGCGTATTCCACGCCGCGCATCGCCGTATACATCGCGAAGAAGCTGGGTGGTCCCGAGTTAGAAGTTACAATACAGGAGCTGGAGCAGTACGTGGAACTCGCGGGTCCATGCATGGGCTCGTACGGTACACGCGCCATCCTGGCCGAATACTACAGTCAAGCGGGGAGAAAGCGGGCGTGCCGTCCTCACGCGGCGCCGCTTCTCGAAGCGGCGGACTCCGACTACGTGCTGGACGCGCTCGAGAGTCCGCACGTGGACGCGATTCAGAAAGCCGCGATGCGCCATACCAAGGCGTACGCGCAGGCCATGGCCGGATTACATTATCAGGCGTTGGAGTCGTATGCGGCGCTGGACGCGGATCCCACGGCCGAGGGAACGGATTTCAAAGAGTGGGCGGGCTACGGTGTTGCGTGGACCACCCAGTGGCTACACCGGGATAATGCTCAAATGAGAATTGCCGCGTACGAGGACTACCTCGCCCAAAGACGCCCTCCCGGGCCCGGTGGAACTGAATGGCGCGAGCGGAAATTCGCAAACTTGGCCCGCGTGGAGATGGCGAAGATTTACCTTGACGTTGGCGACTACGCGAGCGCGGCGGAATACGCGGACCAGGCGCTTCTGGAGACGGAAAGTCCTGAGATCCTGGCATTGGCCGAAGACTGCATGCGAAAGATCTTCGAAGCGCAGTCCCAGCCCCAACCCGCACCGTAGGCGGCGCCGGCTCGCGTTCCGGGCAACACGATTCTCCTTCCTGGCCTTGTATT
>DAOLNV010000069.1 GCA_035416745.1 Candidatus Hydrogenedentota bacterium
AAGAGGACATTTCTAACGAGATAAGACTGAGGACATTTCTAATGTGGTTTGACACCGGCCCGCGCAACATCCACCTGGAATCGCTCGCCGAAGCCGCTCACTCGCTCAGGGCTTCATAAACGGCCTCGGCAATGGCCAGATGCCCCGTGAGATTCGGGTGCACCGGCTCAGGGCAGAATACGTCGGATTCACGGTATTTCAACAGTTTCTGGAACATGTCCTGCGCCTTGATGAGCCGGGTACCGTATTTGCGGCTCAGTTGCTGCACCACATGCACGTAGCGGGGCAGGAGTTCGAGCACCTGTCTTCGGAAAGAGCTGCTGTCGTTCTCCATGCTGATGTAGAAAGGCGTTATCAGCAGCAGTTGACACCTCGGCAGGTGCTTGACGGTGCGGCCCAGAATGGTATCGTACGCCGCCTGGTAATCGGCAGGCGGAATCGGCCCGTCGCCGGCGAGCGTCCGGTGAAGGTCGTTGATGCCGATCTTGACCGAGAGCCAGTCCGGTTTGTGCCGGAGCACATCGTCGCTCCACCGGTCGCGCAGCCCGGTGACGGTGTCGCCGCTGATGCCTTTGTTGATGATAGTCAACGCCTTGGCCGGTTCCCGCACGGCCATCATGTCGGCAAACAGCTTCACATACCCGTTTCCCAAGGGACTGAATTCCGCCCTGCGCCCACAGTCCGTGATGCTGTCGCCAATAAACACAACGGTATCGCCGTTTCTGAGCTTTGTTTTCACGCCGTGTCTCCCCTTAGTCCTTCGTCATCACGAGAAGCGCCCATTAGACTCCAAAGATGCGGGACGGCGCAAGATATGAACCCCCGCCTCATGAGATGGCCGCGCGCCATCGAAGTCTCCGCGCGGCAGCTCTCTTTCCCGGCCGCACAGCCGTGGAATCCCATTGGTTGCGGCCAACGGCCGCGGCAGGGCCTTTGGGCCGTTTCCACCATTTACCCGAAGCCGTGGCGCCTGCTGAAAACGCCGGTTGCGAAAAAACTCGGGACGGACCGGGTCTGCGGCGCAAACCGTTGGGTCCGTCCCGAGTGTCTGCTATGCGTCTTCAGAGCCGAGCCGTAGAACTACTTCTTGAGTATCGGCCGCACGTTGGGGGCGGCGATCCGTTCCATAATGGGCAGGCCGCCGATAAGCGGCCGGGCGTAGCGGATGAAAGCGTCGGTCACGCCGTTGCCCTGTTCGTTGATGAACTCGTCGGGCATGCAGGTGGATTCGCGTGCCACGTCCGTCAACTTTGCAAGACCGTATTCGACCGCGTAATCGCCAATGCGGCGGATGACCACCGAGCCGTCCAGGTTGTGCCAGATCGCGTACTGGGCGGCCTTTTCGCCGGCTTCGCGGGCCTCAAACTGGTCCACTTCGCTCACGCATCCCAGGAAACTGCGCTGCAGATAGCCGAGCGTATCGGCGCGGACGCGCTTGATGTTGGTCTCGCTCTTTACCCACGAGGCAAGGAGATCGCCCAGGGCCCCCGTGCCCGAAAGCTGGATGTTGCCGTGCGAGTCTTTCTCGCCGCCCGTGAATTGCGACGCGATGGCCACGCCTTTCGCGTCGACAAGACCTTCAGACGCCGCGATGATGCAGCGGCCGTACTTTTTGTATGCTTCCTGCACATCCTGCACGAACTGCTTCTTGTCGAAGGGCCGCTCGGGCATGTAGATCAGGTGCGGGCCGTCGTCCGGGTACTTCTTGCCGAGGATCGACGCGGCGGTCAGGAAGCCGGCGTGGCGTCCCATGACAATGCCGATATACACGCCGGGGATGGCGCGGTTATCGAGGTTCGCGCCGGCAAACGCCTGGGCCACGAATTTCGCGGCGGAACCGTAGCCCGGGCAGTGGTCCGTCACTTTGAGGTCGTTATCGATGGTTTTCGGGATGTGAATGACCCTCAGCTCGTACCCGGCCTTGTCGGATTCCTCGTTTACGATGCGGCAGGTGTCGGCGCTGTCGTTGCCGCCGATATAGAAGAAATAGCGCACTTCGTGGGCCTGGCATACCGTGAAAATCTTGCGGCAGTATTCGATATCGGGTTTGTCGCGGGTCGAGCACAGCCCCGACGACGGCGTTTGCGCGACGGCCTCGAGATTGTGCGTCGTCGCTTCGGTCAGATCGAGGAAATCTTCTTCGATGATGCCGCGCACGCCGTGAATCGCCCCATAGACCCGTGTGACTTGGTGGAACTTGCGCGACTCGAGCACCGCGCCAACCAGACTCTGGTTGATAACGGCCGTCGGCCCGCCGCCTTGCGCTACCAATACCTTGCCTTCCAGCACTTTCGCCATGACACTTCTCCTCTGAAATCAACGATGGTTGACTGATTTGCAACACGCGTGGCAAGTCAGAAGATACGGCCCGCGGACGTCCCGCTGCCGCCCGTGGCGTCTCGAATTATACCGGAACACGGCCGGGCGTATCCATTTTCGCGATTTCGGTTTGGCTGGATGCGGCGGGGGTGTTAAGATGCAGCCGGCTCCCGGGGAGGCGCCCGGGCGCAGAACCATGTTTGGTCACTGGAAGGGAGCTTCTATGAGTGCGATACCGAAACCCGCGCCCGTAAAAGGCGACATGAAATGGTTTGTCGAGTCCCGGTTCGGAATGTTCATTCATTGGGGCCTGTACGCGCTGCCCGCCCGCCACGAGTGGATAAAACAATACGAAGAAATCCCCGATGAGGTCTACGACCGTTACTTCAAATTCTTCGAGCCGGACCTGTTCGACCCCAAATCCTGGGCAAGGATGGCGCGTGAAGCCGGGATGAAGTATTTCGTGATTACCACGAAGCATCATGAGGGGTTTTGCCTGTTTGATTCGAAGTTTACCGACTACAAAGCCACCAATACCCCGTGCGGAAAAGACTTGATCAAGGAAGTCGTGGACGCGTTTCGGGCCGAGGGGCTGCGCGCCGGGTTCTATTATTCGCTCATTGACTGGCATCATCCGGATTTCCCCATCGACGCGCTGCACTCGATGCGCAACCATCCGGGCGCCAAGAAGCTGAACCGGTCGCGCGATATGGCGAAATACCGCGAGTACCTGCTGAACCAGGTGCGCGAACTCCTCACCAACTACGGCAGAATCGACATCATGTGGTTCGATTTCTCCTATCCCCGCGCCAAGCTGGGAGATCTAGGCGGCAAGGGCCGGGACGACTGGGGCAGCGAGATGATCTTGAAGCTCGTGCGCGAGTTGCAGCCGCACGTTATCGTCGACAACCGTCTCGACCTTCCCGCCGCAAAAGCCGACATTCATACGCCCGAGCAGTTTCAGCCCCGCGAGTGGGTGACCGTCAACGGCAAACCGGTGCATTGGGAAACCTGCCAGACCTTCAGCGGGTCGTGGGGCTACCACCGTGACGAGAGCACCTGGAAAAGCCCCGAGCAGCTCATCCAGATGCTGGTCAACAGCGTCAGTTGCGGCGGCAACCTGCTCATGAACGTCGGCCCTACCGCACGGGGCACGTTTGACCCGCGCGCGCAAGACGCCCTGGCCGTGTATCGCGATTGGATGGCCCTTCACGGCCGTTCGATATACGGGTGCACTCAGAGTGAATTTACCGCGCCGGACCACTGCCGCCTTACCCAAAACGGCAAACGGCTTTACGTGCACCTCTTCGCGTGGCCGTTCCGCCATCTCCATTTTGACGGCATGGCGGACAAGGTCGAGTACGCGCAGCTCCTTAACGACGCCTCGGAAATCCACTTCAAAAAGGATACAAACAGTGCCCGCAAGACGCTGATCCTGGAACTGCCAGTCAAGAAGCCCGCAGTGGTGGCGCCTGTGCTCGAACTGTTCCTGAAGTGATTCGTGAACCTCATGGACGAACAACGATGACATCAGCCGGCGAAATGATCGTATTGGACGCCATCCCCTTCGAAGCAGATGAGCGTGGCGTGTTGGCGGCCCTGAACCTCGAGCGGGACGCGCCCTTCGCCGGTGAGGCGTTGGCCCTGGCGCGGCAAGCAGCGCCTGTGGCGCGGCCAAAAGGCATCTACAAGCTCTCGGCCGTCGAAGCAATCGACGAGCACACGGTTGCCTTGGACGGCGTGCGGTTCTCGAGCCGGGTGTTGCGGGTCAACCTCGACGGGCGCGCGAGGGCGTTTCCGTTCGTCGCCACCTGTGGCCTTGAACTCGAAACGTGGTCGCAATGCCATAAGGACCCCATGCACGTGTTCTGGGCGGACAAGATCAAGGAATTGGCGTTGCGGCGCGCCATCGAGACCCTGGGCCAGCATCTGGCCGCCCGTTTCCGCCCCGGCCAGCGGGCCACCATGAACCCGGGGTCTTTGGAAGATTGGCCGGTCTCGGAACAGCCCCGCCTCTTCTCTTTGTTCAGCGGCGCAGTGGAGGGGATTGGGGTGCGCTTGACCGAGAGTTTTCTCATGATGCCCATCAAGTCCGTGTCGGGCGTGTGGTTCGAAACCGAGTCGGGGTTCGTCAACTGCCAGTTATGTCCGCGCGAAGACTGTCCTAACCGCCGGGCGCCGTATGATCCTCACGGGCTCGAGCGCGATTTCGGATGACCGGAGAGGCCGGGCTCCGCAGCAGCCGATAAAACGTGTAGCTCCCAGTCGAGCCATCGCAGCAATGGCGCCGGTTCCACGAGCGGGCTGTGCGTCCTGCGGTGGGTGAAAAGAAACGCCGGGCCGAGGACATCTCCGCGACCCGGCGGTCGTTTGGTCAGGCTGGCGGCTCAGGCAGTGGATTCCGCCGCGCCCTTTCTTCCCTTCCGGCGGCGCGAACTGGGGCCGCTCTGTGCCCCAGCAGGCGCCGAGCCAGACACCAGGCTCTTGCTCCAGTATTTCTGGATATAGTAGGTGATCGGGCTTGCAATGAAGATCGACGAATAGGTCCCGACAATGATGCCGACGGTCAGCGCCAACGCGAAATCAAAGATCGCGTCGCCGCCGAAGATGAGCAACACCACCGTAACGAACAAGGTGGTCAGCGAGGTGAGCAGTGTGCGGCTCAACGTCTGGTTGATGCTCAGGTTCATGATCTCGGCGTAGGTCATGCCGCGTCCGCGATACAGTCTCAACGCTTCGCGAATGCGGTCAAACACCACGATCGTGTCGTTCAGCGAATAGCCGATGATGGTCAGGATCGCCGCCACGACCGGCAGGTTGATCTGGCGGTGCAACAGCGCAAACACCCCGAGCGTAATCAACACGTCGTGCGCCAGCGCGACCACCGCGCCGATCGAGAACTTCAACTCAAACCGGAACCACAGGTACAGCACAATGAAGAACATCGAATACAGAACCGCCAACAGGGCGTCGCGCCGCAGTTGGGCGCTCACCGCGGGTCCTACGGTGTCGACGCGCTGCACCATTTGGCTCGGGTCGGTGCTCAGATCCGCAAGGGCATCCGCGATGCGTTGCGACACGGTAACGACTTCGCCATTCCCGGCCGCGCTTTCCGGCGGCGTCTGGCCCTCCACGGGCGCCCCGGCCTCCGGCGTGCCCGCCGCCTGCTCGGACTGGGTCACTTCGCTGACGCGAATCAGGAACTGCGTGCCGGGTATATCGATATCTTCATTCTCGTACAGCTGCACGACCGGACTCTCGAACCCCGCGTCTGAAAGCCGCTCGCGGACGTCCTCATCGGCGATAGAATCATTTGCATCGAGGGAGACGATCATGTTGGTGCCGGTCATGAAGTCTACACCGAAGTTCTCGTTGCCTCGAAGCGCAAATAAGATGACGCCAATCACAATTGCGATGCAGCTGGCGGCAATGGCGACGTTCCGGCGTTCCATGAAGCGGATCTTGGAGTCGGGATCGATCACGCTGAGCATATTGAGCTTGGTGATGATCTTGCGGCTCGTAAGGAAGTCCATGATGGCGCGGCTCACGATCAGGGCCGTGAACACGCTCGTGCAGACGCCGATACTGAGGGTCACGGCGAAACCTACGACGGGCCCCGTGCCGAACTGCAGCAGCACCGCGGCGGCAATCAGCGTCGTGATGTTGGCGTCCAGGATAGTCACCGCGGCGCGGTCAAAGCCGCTGTCCACCGCAGCAAGCAACGACCGGCCGTTGCGCAGCTCCTCGCGGATGCGCTCATAAATGAGCACGTTCGAGTCCACGGCCATACCAACGGTCAGGATCAAGCCCGCGATGCCGGGGAGCGTCAAAGTGGATTTGAAATAGGCCAGCGCGGCGAGCAGCAATATGGCATTCATCACAAGGGCGATGTCGGCCACGATCCCCGCCCACCTGTAGTAAATCAGCATGAACACCACCACAACCACGACGCCCAGGATCGACGAGGTCACGCCGCGCCGGATAAGGTCGCGGCCCAGACTCGCGCCCACTTGGGCGCTCGATTCCTCGACGAGCGGCGCGGGCATGGAACCCGAGCGCAGCGCGATGGCGAGGTCCACCGCCTCTTCCCGGCTGAAGCCGCCGGTGATCTGGCCTCTTGTCGTGATGCGGTCCTGAATGGTTGGCGCTGATTCGACTTGGTCGTCGATGACGATAGCAAGGGGTTTGCCGCGGTTTGCCTCGGTTACTTGGCCCATACGGCTGCCGCTGTCGGTGTTGAACTGGAACAGGATCATGTAGTTGCCCTGCGGGCTGCTGTCATCGACGCGCGCATAGGCCTGCTGCAGGCCCGACCCCGTCAGATCAGGGTCTTTGTTCATCAGGTATATCTTGTACACCTGATGAGTTTCCCAGGCTTTCGGCTCGCCGCTGAAGCCGATGTCTCTGCCTTCGGGAATCAGCCCTGGCACCTTGCGGGCTTCCTCGACCAGGGCGCGGATTTTCTCGATGTTTTCCTTGGGGATCCAGAGATAGGGGCCCTCGACGGGTTTCTGCATCAGCCCCAGGAAATCCTTGTTGCTGTTCTTCTCGAAATACTTGTCGATCGCGAGGAACACCTGTTCCTGTTCGTCGGGCATGGCCACGAGATGGAACGTCAGGTACGCCGATTTGAAGATGAGGTCGCGCGCGCGGTCCAGGTCTTTCTCGCCCGGAAGCTGCACCTGGATCTTGTCATCACCCAGACGGGTGATGATGGGCTCGGTGGACTGGAATTCGAACACGCGGCGCTCGATGGTGCGCAGAGTCTGTTCCTGGAAATGCTTGACGATGTCCGCCTGCGTCCAATTCTCCGGGAAACTGGCCATTATCTGGGGGTCGGCCTTGGTTATGTCGAAACCGATAATCATGTTGATGCCGCCCTGGATGTCCAGGCCGAGGTTGATCACCCAATCCTTGTTGAACTGCGACCAGCGGCGGATACCGGCCCAGGTGTCGCGGAAGAATTCAGGTTTCCGGGTCTCGAGGTCTTCCTGTTTCCATGTGGCGAGGCGCTGCTCGCGCGCCTCGGGGCTGAGGGTCATCCACCCGATCGTGGGATAGATGTATATGGCGCCCCAAATCAAGGATGCGATAATGATGATGGCTCGCAAGGTCGGATTCTTCATTGGAACATCTCCATGGGCCGCGCTCCACGCGGCGAATCAGCGCAACATGCGCAATTACTCGTCACCATTGCCGGAATCTTTGGGCATTACCCGTGAAATGGAACTCCGCTGGAACTCCATCTTCACGGGCGGGTCGTCACTGACGCGCAGCACGACCGATTTTTCGGTGATTCCGACGATGGTCCCATGGATGCCTCCGGCAGTCACAACCGCATCGCCTTTGGAAAGACTCGAGAGCATGGACTGGCGCTCTCTTTCCCGTTTGGTATTGGGGCGAATCATCAGGAAATAGAAAATCGCAACCATGGCGACAATCATGAGAATCTGCGGACTTCCAAAAAGTCCGAGGGGGCTTTGAGGCGCTTCCGTGCCATTTTGCGCCGCTCCCTGAGCCGCCTCACCAAGGTAGAACAATCTCCACACGACGTACGATCCTCCGTTTTGGAAACAGAAAAGCCCCCTCAGGCCTGGTAATCCTGGAGGAAGGAGGCCTTGAACTCGCCAAAGCGTCCGGCGCGGATTGCCTCGCGCATCGCAGCGGATAAGTGTAGCATAAAGAAAAGGTTGTGTAAAGTATTCAGCCGAAGCGACAATATCTCACGCGCCATGTACAGGTGCCGCAGATAGGCCCTGCTGTAAGACGCGCACACCGGGCACCGGCACGCAGGGTCCAACGGCCCGAAATCGCGCTGGTATTTCTGGTTTCTGATGTTGAGTTTACCCTGCGACGTGAACAGGCAGCCGTTGCGCGCATTGCGCGTGGGCATGACGCAGTCAAACATGTCCACCCCGCGCTCGACCGCGTCGAGGATGTCCTCCGGCGGCCCAACCCCCATGAGGTAACGGGGCTTTTCCTCAGGAAGCAGCGGGGCGGTCCATTCCACGGCGCGCACCATGGTTTCCTTGCCTTCGCCCACGCTGACCCCCCCGATGGCGTAGCCCGGAAAATCGAGGGCCAGGGTGCGTTCGACGCTCTCGCGGCGCAGATGCTCGAACGTGCTGCCCTGGATTATGCCGAACAGCGCTTGATTCGCCGCCTCGCGCTCGACCCAGCGCTGTCTGCATCGCGCCGCCCACTCGGCGGTCATGCGCATGGACTCCGCCGCCACGTCCTCGCCGACGGGGTACCCCGTGCATTCATCCAGGCACATCATGATGTCGGCGCCGATGGCGATCTGCACGTCCACGGCGCTCTCGGGAGTCAGCGTGTGGCGGGAACCGTCAATGTGACTCTGAAACGTTACCCCCTCGGGCAAGACTGTGCTCAATTCCGCGAGACTGAACAGTTGAAACCCGCCGGAGTCGGTCAAAATGGCCCGGTCCCAGCCCATGAACCGGTGCAATCCGCCCGCGTCTTCGAGGAGCTCGGTCCCCGGGCGCAAATAGAGGTGGTAAGCGTTGGCGAGAATGATCTGCGCTCCGAGAGCGCGCAGTTCCTCCTGGGTAACGGCTTTTACGGACGCCTGCGTGCCCACGGGCATGAACACGGGCGTCTCGACGGGGCCGTGAGGGGTGTGAAGGCGGCCCGCCCGCGCCCCACAGCCCGGGTCCCTGGCCTCGACTTCGAATGTAACCGCGCAATCCATCGCTCTGCCCGTATTCTGGCCGTGGTTTTCCACCCTATTCCCTGGGTTTAACGAAATCCTTCTCGAGAATGCGGACCTTGACGGGCGGGGCCGGCTTGCCGCCTTCGAGGAAGGTGTAGCGGGTCATCACCCATAACTCGCCCGGGGTGCGTTCGAGAACGTACGGGTACGCCAACTGGCCGTTCGGCACGCGCATCAGCACGACGGGCGCTGTCCAGCTCTGGCCGTCATCTTCGGAGAAAGCGATGGACAGCTCTTCGCGGTGGCCGGGCGCCGGCACTTCATGAGCCTGGCCGCTCCAGAACGAGGTCGTCTTTTCGGCGCCCTCGAGTTTCGAACGGTTCCAGACAAAGACCAGGCGGCCGCTCTTGAGCCGTTCGACCCAGCCCGGCGCACTGCTGGCATCGATGCCGCTCGGCTTGATGGTCCGCCAATACTTGCCGCCGTCCTCCGAGTAGGCGTACCAGAACTGGCCCAATCCCGTGCGGATGAACATGAGGAGCCGTCCATCGCTCAGCGGGGCGACGCACGGCTCGACCGCGCCGTCGTGGTGGCCGTGCCCGCCGAGGTCGATGACGTTGCCGTGCTGCCAGGATTTGCCTTCGTCGTCCGAGAAGAACGACATGACCACCCAGCGGCACAGGTCCGGATCGAGATGTTCGACCGTGGCCACCAACCGGCCCGACTCGAGCTGGATGAAGCCCATGAAATCGGCGTTGTAGCCCGGCAACAGCTGCTGTTTATCGGTCCAGGTCTTTCCGCCGTCGGTGCTGCGGATGGCCCAAAGTTCCAGGCGGCACTCGGGATTCGGTGCGGCCTTCTCGTCGTTCCAACTGAAAACGTAGTTGGTGAAATCAAGATACGCCACGACGACGGTCCCGTTGCGGGTCTGCAGAAACTGGCCGGGGTGGCCGCCGTAGTTGATGTCGAGCCCCGGAGTAATCTCGCCGCTGACGTCCTCCCACGTCGAACCGCCGTCGGTACTCTTGCGCAACACGTTTCTGTCGATGACCAGCAGCGTGCCGTCGTCGAGCTGCTCGAACGGGCCGTTGTAGGGAAGCTCGAGCGTCTGGCACAGCGGATTCAGCCACAGCGCCGGTTCCTGGGCGGCAGCCGCCCCCGCAACGCCTGTCACCGTTGCCAACACACACAGCATGACCTCTCGCATAACAAATACCTCCGGTAAACGCTTATGCCTTCGCCGAAACCGAGACCCTGTGGTACAGGAATCCGGGACGGGCCCGTCTGGCTCCGAACGCCGCTCGCCCCGGGTCAATCCCCGCAACCTCTGCCGGGGTTTCCCGGCGGACGGGAACCGGCCTCGGTTCTGCCCAAATGCCACAGTTTCGCGTATTTCATGAAAACCGAGAAGGCGCCGAGCATGCTGAGCACGGCGCCGTGGTATCCGTCAAGAAATCCCCTCCGAATGACGTACATCTTGAGGAAGCGCGATGCGGGGCGGAGCGTCAGATCGAACAGCGACGCGCGTTTGCCCTTCTCGAAAAGGTCCTCGGCGCCCCACGTGGTGAATCGCTGAAACGTCTCGAAATACTCGTCGAAATCACGGTAGGTGTCGTGATACATCACCTCGTCGAGCCGGCCCATGGTTCCGTCGACCACGACCTTCGAATGGACGCGGCGGTCGAGGTAGCGGCCCTTCTTCGTGCGAAACAGCCGCACATTGTAGTCGCGCTCCCATCCGCAACGCCGCATCAAGCGGCCCATGAAATAAGACATCCGCTTCACGTCGTACCCGTCGCAACTGCCGGGGTCCTTGATGACTTCCTGGATGCGCGCCGCCAGTTCGGGCGAGACCCATTCGTCGGCGTCCAGGACGAGGGTCCACTCGGTTTCGATCTGCGGGATAGCCCAATTGCGCTGAGCGGCCGCGTTCACGTATTCGTGAGCACAGACGTGCTCGGTATATTCCCGCGCGACCGCGTCAGACCCGTCGGTGGTCTTCGGGTCGATCACACAGAAGATGTCGTTTGCCCACTGGACGCTCTCGAGACAGCGCGCCAGGCGGTCTCCCGCGTTTGGCACCAGAGTAAGGACAGTCAGGTCATGCACGTGCTCGTTCCTCGGCCAAGGTTTCTGCGAATGCCCATTGTAGTGCAGCCGAAACGCCTCAATCCACCGGGGGCGCCTTCCCTCTGCGGGGCTTGCGCCGGCCTGACAGGACGGGTGCCGGCGGGGGTGCGTCCGCGAAGCCTTCATGGCGGTGCAGGGAACCATGGCGGACGCCGCCGGTTCCGTGTTCGATAACCGCTTTGGCCGCCACCGGATCTTTGGGTCCCTTGGACCGTTTGTGACCCTTGGGCATGGGCAACCCTGGTACGGCGCGGCGCAGTGCACGTCACGGCCGCGTCTCTCAGAACAACTCGGGGATTCTCATCATGTCGGTTTCTTCGGTTCGCTGTTCTTTGGGGGGCGTTTCGCGCGGGACAATGAATTCGCCGGTGATCATCTCTCCGTAGCCCAGCCCGGGGCCGACCATCGGGAACACTTTGGCGTACGGATCGATCATGACCTCGAGGAGCGCCGGGCCGTTGTGGGTCACGAACTTTTTCAGCACCTTCTTCATGTCGGTGCGTTTGGTGAGGCGCTGGGCAAAGGTGAAACCGTCCGCCTCGGCGGCTTTAACGAAATCTTTCCGGTGAAGGGACTTGTCGGTGCCCGAGTAACGCTCGCCGAAGTACATGGACTGCCATTGCCGCACCATGCCGTCGCCGAGATTGTTCAGAAGCAGTATTTTGACCGGCACATTGTAGGTGGTGAGCGTCTCGAGCTCGCCCAGGTTCATCCGGATACTGCCGTCGCCGTCGATATCGATAACGGTTCGGCCGGGAGACGCCACCTGCGCGCCGATAGATGCGGGCAGCCCAAATCCCATGGTGCCCATGCTGCCCGAGGTGATGAAGGAACGGGGATGGTGCAGCCGGCAATACTGGGCGGACCACATCTGATGCTGGCCCACTCCCGTGCACACGATGGCTTCGCCCTGGGTGATCTCGTTGAGAAACTCGATCACCTCGTACGGCTGAATCAGCTTGCTTTCGCGGTCATAGTTGAGGTGGTGCTTCTTCTTCAGCACATTAACGTAGTTCACCCATCTCGAGAAATCCTTCTTGAAGCGCCTGCCGTGGGCGAGCAGGTCCTGAAGGGCCTGTTTGGCGCAGCCGACGTGCGCCCAATCGACCGCCTTCACCTTTCCAATCTCGGCAGCGTCGATGTCGATGTGCGCCATGTGCTTGGCTCTGGGCGCAAATGCGTCCACCTTGCCCGCTACGCGGTCGTCGAACCGCGCGCCGACGGCCAGCAGAAAGTCGCAGTCCTCGACGGCGTAGTTGGCGTACGCCGTGCCGTGCATTCCGAGCATGTGAAGAGAGAGTTCGTCGGCCGTATCCATGCTGCCGATCCCCATCAAGGTGGTGACGACGGGGATGTTGAAGCGTTTTGCGAACTTTCGAAGTTCCATGGCGGCGTTGGCGGTTATGACGCCTCCCCCGGCGTAGATCAGGGGCCGGGCACTGCCTTCGAGCATCTTGAAAAACTTGGCGGCATGCTCCTTTGAAATGCGCGAAGCACTCAGTGCGGCCATCCGCTGCTCGTACCCGCGGAAGGTCAGGTATCCGGCGCCTTTGAAGGGCTGGACGGCGTTCTGCACGTCTTTCGGCACATCGACGACAACGGGTCCGGGCCTCCCGCTGCGGGCGAGCTTGAACGCCGTGCGCATGGTCTCTTCAAGTTTGCCGGGGTCTTTGCACAAGAACACGTGTTTCGAACACGCGCTCATGATATTGAATACCGGCGCTTCCTGGAACGCATCGCTTCCAATGGCCGCGCAGGGCACCTGCCCGCTGATCATGACTACGGGAATGGAATCCGCCATGCAGTCGCGAATGGGGGTCACGGTATTTGTCGCGCCGGGACCCGACGTAACCATGAGCACGCCCACCTTGCCGCTGGCCCGGGCATACCCCGCCGCCATGAACCCCGCCCCCTGTTCGTTTGCCGGCACGATAAGCCGGATCTGTTCTTTTGCGTTCCGCATCTGGTTGTAGCGGAAGATGGCGTCGTACGTTGGCAAAATGGCGCCGCCGCTATAGCCGAATATGGTGTCGACCCCTTCGTCCGCGCACACCTGAATGATGGTCTCGGCGCCGCTCATCTCGGCGCCGGCGAGTTTGTGTGTGCGGTTTCTTGCGGTGCTCATATGGTGCTCCCTGAATCGCGCCAGGAACTCTGTCCTCGCGCACGGTTCTGAATCATTCAGGAGACCGGCGTCCCCTGTCATTAGTTACGTTACGCTGTTTTCCGATACGCCGCGGAACGGCGCGTGCCGTCCGCCCGGCCCCGGGCCGGACCTGTGTCAAGATAGCGTGCCCATATGCGAAAAGAGCGCCGTACCGCGGCACAACGCTCTCTCGGATTACGATTGGGCAACCATCCCGAACAAAGGTCAGGATTCCTTGGTGTTTTCCTCTTCAACAGCGGAAGGTTCCGCGCCGGAGTCGGTCTCGGCCGGGGCTTCCGCCGAAGGCTCTGGCTGCGAGGCCTGCGGGGCGCCCGCGCTATCCTCTTTCAGCAGTTCATTGGCCGCCTCGCTGGGGTCCAGCGCGCCACGCAACAGCGATTTGGGCACGGCGTCGCCCAGAACCTCGCCTATACTCACCGATGCGGTGCCGCTGGCGGCGTACTCGGACGTGATGCCCTGCTCGATGTCGCGCTTGTATTCACGGATGCTCAGGCCGATCTTGCGCTCGACCGGATCGATGCTGATGACTTTCGCCAGCACGGTATCCCCTACATTGAGGACCTCCTCCGGCTTTTGAACGCGCTCATCGGACAACTCGCTCACGTGAATCAGACCCTCGACCCCGTTGTCGAGCTTCGCGAACGCGCCGAAACTCACCAGCTTGGCGATCTCGACTTCCACGTGGGCGCCGATAGGCGTCCGTTCGACGACAGACTGCCACGGATCCGATTCAAGCTGTTTCAGGCCGACACTGATCTTCTCGTTGTTGGGGTCGATGCTGAGAATCTTCACCCGGATCTGCTGACCGCGCTCGAGCATCTCGGACGGGTGGTTCACCTTCTTCGTCCAGGAAATATCGCTCACGTGCAGCAGCGCGTCGATCCCCTCCTCGATTTCGACAAACGCGCCATAATCGGTGAGGTTGCGGACGGTCCCCGTAACCGTCGAATTGACCGGGTACCGCTCCTCAATTTCGCGCCACGGGTTCGGCAGCGTCTGCTTGAGACCCAACGCGATCTTCTCCGCTTCGGGATCCACGTTGAGCACCATTACGTCGACTTGCTGATCGAGACTCATCACCTCGTTGGGATGCCGCACGCGGCGGGTCCAGCTCATTTCGCTGACGTGGACCATGCCCTCGATCCCATCCTCGAGCTGGACGAACGCGCCGTAGTCGGTCATGCTGACCACTCTCCCGCGCACGACGCCGCCGATGGGATAGCGGTCGGTCGCGGTCTTCCACGGATTCTCGGTCTTCTGCTTCAGACCCAGGCTTATGCGCTCCGAATCGGGGTCGAAGTTCAACACCATCACCTGAATCTTGTCGCCGACGGAGACCACCTGCGACGGGTGTTTCACCCGGCCCCAGGACATGTCGGTCACGTGCAACAGGCCGTCGATGCCGCCAACGTCAACAAACGCCCCGAAATCGGTGATGTTCTTGACTTCGCCCGGGATGATCTGTCCGACCTCGATGGTCGACAACAGTCTGGCCTTCTCGCCCGCGCGCTGCTCTTCGAGGAGCTTGCGGCGGCTGACCACCACGTTGCGGCGCCGTTTCGTCAGCTTGATGATCTTGACTTCCATCGTAGCGCCAATGAAGCGGTCGAGGTCGCTCGTGGGCCGCCAGGTCAACTGGCTGGCCGGCATGAACGCGTCCACGCCGATGTCCACCTTGAGGCCACCTTTCACCCGGCGAACGATTCGGCCTTCGATGACCCCGTCGCGCTCATAGACTTCCTGGATATGCGCCCAGTTCTTTATTTTGTCGGCCTTGGTCTTCGACAGGACCGGCATCCCGTCGTCGTCTTCGGGTTGCTCGATATACACGTCAAATTCTTCGCCGATGATGATGCTCGACGGGTCAGGGAATTCATAGATGGGGATCGCCCCCTCGCTCTTGTACCCGATGTCGACCAGCACGAAATCGTCTGTCGTCTCTACAATCCGGCCGCGTACGACCTCCCCCTCTTTGAAGCTGGCGATCGACTTGTCATAGAAAGCCTCCATCTGCTCTATCGAGAAGGTTTCCATGCCCTCGTCGGGGTTTTCGACGGCCTGGGCCGCGTCCATCGCCGTTTGCTGCACCTCTTGTGCATCCGTGGGTTGTTTCCGTTCTTCTGCCATTGTTTCTACAACGTCCTTTCGTCGTGAATTTGCCCATCGCAGATGGGCAGATCCACAAGTTTAGCAAGAAACGGGAAGAGCGGTCAAATCGAACACGCGCCGTCCTTTAGCGCATACCGGGCCCAAGAATGGGCCACCCACCCGGCCCCGCCGGGTTTCAGCGGTTTGCGCAAACACGGTTCGGCCGCGGGGCCTCGAAGCAAATGCCCCCCGCGAGCAGGACGCGGAGGGCATGGTTTCCTATCGGATATGTCGCGTGCTGTTCCTGTTACTTGACTGGGGGATAGTATCTCGGCCACGTGGGCAGCTTCTCGCGGACAATGCGGAACCCTACGGTCGGACTCTTCGCTTCGGGCGCCGCATGGCCCCGGGCTGCGAGGCGGCATTCGTCGGCTTTGGATTTGACGCATCCGCCGCGCACCACCCGCGATACGCCTTGCTCGGGTCCTGTGGGAGCGGTCGAACAGCTCTGCTGGTAGTAATCTTCGGCATAGACGTCGTAGCACCATTCGCTGAGGTTGCCGTGCACGTCATACAGGCCCCAGCGGTTGGGCGCTTTCTGCCCCGGATACTGGACCGCTTTTTCCGGCGCATTGACGGCGTACCAGTCATACACGTCGAGCAGCAACGGGTCGTTGCCGAAGTGGTACGCCGTGCTGGCGCCAGCGCGGGCTGCGTATTCCCACTGCGCCTCGGTAGGCAGGCAATAGGCCGCGCCGCTGTCCGCCGACAGCTTCGCGCAGAAGGCCATGGCATCCAACCAGCTGACGTTTGTCACGGGCATCTCATCGTTTTTCTCGGGCGAGGGATGGTCATCCATGACAAGGGCATATTCCTGTTGGCTGATCTCGCGGCGGCTGATCCAGAAACCGTTTTCGAAGGTAACCGTGTGAACAGGCCCTTCATTGGGCTGGCTGCCGGCCTCCTCCGTCGCAGCGCCCATCTGGAAATTCCCTGGCGGTACCCATACAAAGTCGATTCCATTGAAGTCATGGGTTTTTACCTTGACGTCCGCAGCCGAGGTCTTCGGGTGGAAAGTTGAACAGCCTGTTGCGATTGCGAGCACAAGGGCAATCGCGAGAACGACGGAAAGCTTTCTGGCGAGGCGCATAAGAATCTCCCTCCTGAACATGCTGCTACTGCAGCGCTCCAGTTCTGTTCACTGGACTCCCCATGCAGACGAATGGCTGCCATGCCTCTGGACCGCCCGGCATCTCCCCGCCGCGCGGTCTCACATGACAAGAGTTTACCATGTTTTTGTTTGGTATTCCATTGGTATTCCGTCTGAACTCACAAAAAAGGCGGGCTTGCTACGTTTTCGCAGTTCAACCTTGACCCGTTTTCAGCCAGTAAGGTACGATGGGCGAGTCTGGGGCTGTCAAGGGCTTAATTGGTGCGATCCCAGCAGGTTGCGTGCCGGCGGTGCACATAGCTGCGGCCACCTGCCTGAGGCGGCATCCCCGGCGGGGACGTTGCCGGATTCCAGACGATGTAGTGCGGGCGGCTGTGTCCGCATAGGCGCGTATTGGTGGAAGGAGACGAGTCTTATGGACGACATCAAGCGTGTAGCCGTGCTGGGGTCGGGGGTGATGGGAGGTGCGATCGCCGCGCACTTGGCGAATTGTGGTGTTCCGTCTGTGATGCTCGACATCGTTCCGCCCAGCCTGACCGCTGAGGAGAGAAAAGACCCGGCAAAACGCAACAGTTTTGCGGCGGCCAGCAAGGCCGCGTTATTGAAGACGAAACCGGCTCCGGTGTATCTCCCTGAGTACGCGGACCTTATCGAAATCGGCAATTTCGAGGACGATTTTCCGAGGATTGCCGAGGCGGATTGGGTAATCGAGGTGGTCAAGGAAGACCTGGCAATCAAGAAGAAGGTGCTCGGGGAGGCGTCGAAGCACCGGCGGCCCGGTTCGATCATCAGCACCAATACGAGCGGCATCCTCGTGCGCTCCATGACGGAAGTCATGGACGGCGACATGCGGAAACACTTTCTGGGCACCCACTTCTTCAACCCGCCGCGATACCTGAAACTGCTCGAGATCATCCCGGGGCCAGACACCTTGCCCGAGGTGGTCGAGACCCTGAAACGTTTCGCGGAGAACGTCCTCGGCAAGGGTATCGTGATGGCCAGGGATACCCCTAATTTCGTTGCCAACCGCATATTGACGTACGCATGCCAATTCATCATGCGCGAGTTTCCGAAACACGGGCTCACGGTCGAAGATGTCGACAACCTGACCGGCCCCATCATCGGGCACGCCTCGTCCGCCACGTTCCGGACCTGCGACCTTGTCGGGCTGGATACCTACGTCCACGTGATCGGAAACGTGTACAACGGCTGCCCTGACGACGAGCAGCGCGAACTGTTCCGGCCGGAGCCCTGGCTGGAGAAACTCATCGACAGTAACCGGCTCGGCGAGAAGACCGGAGCGGGGTTCTTCAAGAAGACCGACGAACGCGACGAGAAGGGCAAGCGCATCATCCTCTCGCTTGACGTGGCCACCCTCGAGTATAAGCCCCAGAGCAAGACGAAGTTCGACTGCATCGGAGCGGCGCGCGGCACGGAGGACCCCGAGGAAAAGGTGCGCATCATGCACACCGGCGGGGACGAGGGTTCGAAGTTCGTGTGGAGACTGTTCGCTAACATGGCGATCTACGCCGCCAACCGCATCCCCGAGGTTGCGAACGATATCGTCAGCATCGACAACGCAGTGAAGTGGGGGTTCGCGTGGAGCATCGGAATCTTCGAGACCTGGGACGCACTCGGCGTCAAGTATGTATGCGACCGTATGGCGGCTGAGGGTCTGCCCCTGCCGGGCATCGCCAAAGCCCTCCTCCAAGCCGGAGGCGAATCGTTCTACAAGTACGAAAATGGAAAGAGAATGTTCTTCGACCTCGCGTCGAATGGCTACAAGGAGGTCGCGCGCAATCCCGCGGCCTTTTTTCTGAAAGACCTTAAGGCGGGCAACAAGACGGTCAGGAAGACCGAAAGCTGCAGTTTGATCGATGTGGGCGACGGGATTCTCTGCGCTGAGTTCCACAACAAAATGAATACCATCGACGGCGACCTGCTCGAGATGCTGAACGCGGGGGTAAGCCTGGTCAACGAAGGCGTTTTCGAGGGGATGATCGTGGCCAACCAGGGCGAGCACTTCTCGGCCGGCGCGAATCTGTTCATGGTGCTCGGATATGCGATGCAGAACGATTGGGCTTCCCTGAGCAACATTATCTCCGTCTTTCAGAATACCAACATGGCCATGCGCTTCTGCCGGGGCCCCGTGGTGGCGGCGCCGCATCATTACACGTTCGGGGGCGGCATCGAGATGAGCCAGCACGCGGCCCGGGCGGTAGTGGCGGCGGAGACGTACGGCGGCCTCGTCGAAGCGGGCGTGGGCATCATCCCGGCCGGCGGCGGCACCAAGGAAATGCTGCGCCGCGCCCTTGCGTACGTGCCCGAAACGGTGGTCCAAGGCGACCCGTTCCCCTACGTGCGCCGCGCCTTCGAAACCATCGGCATGGCGAAGGTCAGCACGAGCGGCCCCGAACTGATCAAGCTGGGGTACCTGACCGAGAACGAGTTTGTATGCATCAACGACCACCATCAGGTCAAACGGGCCAAGGATGTCTGCCGAAGCCTCGTTATCGCCGGGTATATCCCGCCGAAACCCGCGAAACTGGCCGTGTTGGGCGAATCGGTCCGGGCCGCATTCCGCTCAGTGGTGTATCAGATGCAATTGTCGGGCTGGGCGACCGAACATGATGCGCTCATCACCGAGCACCTGGCCAGAACGCTAACGGGCGGCGACCGCTTGCCCGGACAGGAGATGACCGAGCAGGACGTGCTCGACCTCGAACGCGAATCCATGCTTTCGCTGTGCGGCACGGAAAAAACCCGGGCGCGAATGCAATACATGCTGCAGACAGGCAAACCCTTGCGGAACTAGCCGCATCGAGAGCGGATGTCAATGATGCTCGTGAACAGCACGCCCGTTCAGCCCAGGCCGGCGCCCCGGGCGGTAGGAGGATAAGGCAATGCAGAATGTGTACGTCGTTTCGGCCGTGCGCACGGCCATCGGCAAAGCAAAAAAGGGCACACTGGCGAATTACCGGCCGGACGAGATGGCGGCCGCGGTCGTCAAGGAAGTCGTTGACCGGGCGGGCGTGCCCGCCGGCCGCGTTCAGGACATTGTCCTGGGATGCGCCTTTCCGGAAGGATGCCAGGGAATGAACGTTGCCCGCGTGGCCCAGGCGCGCGCGGGCATTCCCGACAGTGTGCCCGCGATTACCATCAACCGGTTCTGCTCGTCGGGTCTCGAGGCCCAAGCCATCGTGGGGGCGAAGCTCGAGGCGGGCCTGCTCGATGCGGCCGTGGCGGGGGGCGTCGAGTCCATGAGCGCTATCCCGATGGGCGGATTGAAATACGAACCCAACCCTGAGCTGACGCGGGTGCGGCCCGAAGTCTATATCGGCATGGGCCTTTGCGGCGACAATGTGGCCCGCGAGTTCAAGATCGGCCGGCAACAGTTGGACGAGTGGGCCTTGCGCAGCCATCAGTGTGCAGTCAATGCTATTGATAAGGGTCTGTTCGTCGACGAGATCGTGCCTCTGGACGTGCCCGCGCCAAACGGGTCCGTATGGTTCGACACCGACGAGGGGCCCCGGCGGGATACCTCGATGGAGGCCCTTTCGAAGCTGAAACCCGCGTTTGCCACGCCCGAGCGCGGCTTCTGCACGGCGGGCAACTCGAGTCAGACAAGCGACGGCGCGGCGGCCGTGTGTCTCATGAACAAGAGAACGCTGGATGAATTCGGGCTGACGCCCCTTGCGCGCCTTCGCGGCTACGCGGTTGCCGCGGGCGACCCGCGATTCCTGGGACCCGCCCAGCTCGAAGCCATCCCGAAAGCCTGCGAGCAGGCGGGCATCAAGCCCGGCGACCTCGGCCTCATCGAAAACAACGAGGCCTTTGCCTCACAGTGCCTTTATGTCGTGCGCGAAATGAAGTTCGACCCCGAGAAGGTCAATGTCAACGGCGGCGCCATCGCTTTGGGACACCCCCTCGGGTGCACCGGCGCGAAGCTCACGGTCCAACTCCTGCACGAGATGAAGCGGCGGGGCGTGAAGTACGGGCTGGTGACCATGTGCATCGGCGGGGGCATGGGCGCTGCCGGCGTGTTCGAACTCTGCCAATAAGGGGTCCGAGCCACTACCCTGACTACTATCAGAAGCTCAGGCACGGGGAGGCGATCGTCATGCGCGCCAACACCATTTCTCGACGGAGATTCATGTACCTTGGCAGCGCCGCCGCCGCGGGCCTTGTGGCTTCCTTCACCCGCACGAGCCGCGCTCAAGCCCCGAAGCGCCCGCCGAACTTCGTCATCATTTTCACCGACGACCAAGGCTATAACGACGCCGGGTGTTTTGGCTCGAGACGCATCAAAACCCCCAACCTCGACCGCATGGCCGCCGAAGGCGCCCGCCTGACCAGCTTCTATTCCGCCGCGCCGGTATGCACGCCATCGCGCGCGGCCCTGTTGACCGGCTGCTATCCCCAGCGCGTCGGGCTCGCGGCCATCCCCCGCCACGAAGGCGACCTGACCGCGCCGCCCCATCATGTCATGCGCCAAGACTCGCCCTTCGGCCTGCATCCCAGCGAAATCACGCTCGCCGAACTGCTCAGGAACGCCGGGTACGCCACGGGCTGCATCGGCAAATGGCATCTCGGCCACCTGCCGCCGTTCCTCCCGCCCAACCACGGGTTCGACTACTACTTCGGCCTGCCCTACAGCAACGACATGCCCCCCGTGTACCTCATTCGCGGCACCGAAACCATCGAGACGGACGTCAACCAGGAAACCCTCACCGAGCGCTACACCGAAGAAGCCGTCCAGTTCATACGCGGCCACAAAGACGTGCCGTTCTTCCTCTACGTGCCCCACAGCATGCCTCATGTGCCGCTGTTCGTCTCCGGCCGGTTCCGGGGCAAGTCCGAAGGCGGGCTGTACGGCGACGTCATCGAAACCATCGACTGGGGCGCCGGCCAAATCCTCGACACGCTCAAGGAACTCGGCCTCGACAGCGACACCCTGGTCCTGTTCACCTCCGACAACGGACCCTGGTACATCAAGGGCGAGGATGGCGGAAACGCGACCCCCTGGCGCGCCGGTAAAGGCACCACCTACGAAGGAGGCATGCGCGTCCCCTGTATCGTGCGCTGGCCCGGGCATATCCCCGCGGGACTCGTCTCCGGCGAAATCGCTACGTCGATGGACATCTATCCGACGTTCGCGCACCTCGCCGGGCTTCAAGTGCCCCAGGACCGCATCATCGACGGCAGAAACATCTGGCCCATACTCAGCGAACCCGGCGCGAAAACGCCTCACGAAGCGTTTTACTACTATTTCGGCAACGAACTTCACGCGGTACGCAGCGGTAACTGGAAGCTGCGCCTCGAAACCACCCTGCGCGACGAAGACATCTACCGCCGCACCCCCAACCTCGATACCCCCATGCCCGAGGCCCTCTACAATCTCGACGTCGACCCCGGCGAGCAGAAATCGGTCCACAAGGACCATCCCGACGTCGTCAAACGCCTCCACGAACTCGCCGAGAAAGCCCGCAACGACCTCGGCGACGCCCGCACCGGCGTCACGGGCAAGAATGTCCGCCCCATCGGCACGCTCAAGGATGTCCAAGGCTAGCGCTGGGGCCCATCCCTTGTGTCGCGAGACACGCGCCCGCCTTTGCCCTCCTTCCCGCGCCTCAGCCGTGGACGGAATGGCTGAGGGCTGCCTCCTACAACCTTTCCTCGATCTTCCTGATTTCTTTCAGGGCGGTGTGGAGGAAATCCGCGACATCTTCGAGGCCTTGGGTGTGCTCCGTGGCCAGAAAGGCGTCCACGGATTGCATGGCGACATACGGGGCGACCACCATGCTGCCCATGGTCAACACGTTGGCGTTGTTTACGGCGCGGCACATGCGCGCGGTGAATTCGCTTTCGATGACGCTGGCGTATATGCCTTTGAACTTGTTTGCCACAATGGCCATGCCCATGCCGGTGCCGCATACGAGCACGGCGCGCTCCGCCGTTCCGGCCTGGAGCTTTTTCGCGGCCTCCGCGGCCACTTCGTAATACGGGCGGTCATGACCCGCCGAACCCCCGATATCCACTACCTCGTGACCGTGCTTTGCCAAATGCTGTTTCACGGCGTCCTTCAAGTCCACGCCCCATGCATCCGCGCCTACGATGATCTTCATCTTTCACTCCTTAGAAACTGAACTTGTTGCAGCTGGCGTTCAGCAGCGCCGCCTTCAGCTTGGATCTCAAGGCAACACGATACATCATAGCCGAAGGAAAATGCTCCTTCGGGAAAGCGGACCGCGCGGGCGCACTGCAATACGCCCCACCCGGGCTGGCCAACAGACGCCGCTCCCCATGCGCATGCGCCGGTGCACCCCCGTCAATCCCCGCCCTGTGCCAAAAAGACACCGGGGACGCCGTTCCTGGAACGGGCCACTCACTCCGTGTCACGAACCGCGCGGGTTCTAACAGCCACGCAGCGCCAGGAACCCTGGCGGGTGGGTTGTTCGAGGTTGCGGCAAAGGCGTTCCAGGAATTCCGGCCTCGGGATCTCGCGCGCCCCCAAGCGCAACAAATGTCCGTTCGGAACCTGGCAGTCGATGAATTCGAAGTCCCATGCGCGGCACAGCTCGACCAGCGCCGAGAGCGCCGCCTTCGATGCGTCCGTGACCTGCGTGAACATCGATTCGCCGAAAAAGCATGTTCCCAGCGAGAGCCCGTAGAGTCCGCCGGCGAGGGACCCCTCCTGCCAGCATTCGACGGAATGGGCGTAACCCAATTCGTGCAATCGCGTGTAGGCGCGTTTCATCGCCCCCGTGATCCAGGTGCCTTCGCCATAACTCCGGGGCGCTGCCGCGCACGCCGCGATGACTTTCTTGAATGCCGTGTCGAAACGGACCTCGAACGCGCCCCGTTTAAGGGTCTTCCACAGGCTCCGCGAACAGTGAAACTCATCAGGAAACAGGACCATGCGCGGGTCCGGCGACCACCAGAGGATCGGCTGACCGTCCGAGTACCACGGGAAGATGCCGGCCTGATACGCAGCGAGAAGCCGCTCGGGCCGCAGGTCGCCGCCAACGGCGAGCAGGCCGTCTTCATCCGCAAGATGCGGCGGCGGAAACACTAATTCACGGGTTAATCGGAATATGGGCATGGCATGAACAGTCCGCACGCGCGTTCGCGCACTCTATTCTCCTACGCGTCTTCAAACTTGAAGGCGATGGCGTCCCCGTCGACGGTTATCAGCACGCGGCCGCCCTTCTCGAGTTTTCCGAACAACAGTTCGTCGCTCAGGCGATCTTTGACCTCGGTCTGGATGAGCCGTTTGAGGGGCCGCGCGCCGAATTTGGGGTCGTAGCCGTGGTTGGCGAGCCAGGTGCGGGCTTCGTCCGTAAGACCCAGCGTGACCTTCTGCACCACGAGCCGGGCCTGCAATTCGCCGATAAACTTGTCTACAACGCGCTCGATGATGTCCTGGGGCAAAGCGTTGAACGACACGATAGCGTCGAGACGATTGCGGAATTCAGGGCTGAACGTCTTCTCGACCGCGCGCATGGCCTTGCCCTGGCCGCTCTCGAGCTCACGATCGCCGAAACCCATGGTGCGCGCCGCCATGTCACGCGCGCCCACGTTCGAGGTCATCACGAGAACCACATTGCGAAAATCCGCGCGTTTGCCGTTGTTGTCCGTCAGAGTGGCGTGGTCCATGACCTGCAGGAGAATGTTGAAGATGTCGGGGTGAGCCTTTTCGATCTCATCAAGAAGCAAAACGCAATAAGGGTGTTTCCGGATCTCGTCGGTCAGCAGTCCTCCCTGGTCGAAGCCCACATATCCCGGAGGCGCGCCGATAAGCCGCGCCACGGCGTGTTTCTCCATGTACTCGCTCATGTCGTACCGCGCGAAATGAACGCCCATCACCGCCGCGAGCTGCCGTGCGACCTCGGTCTTGCCCACGCCTGTCGGCCCGATGAACAGGAAATTGCCGATAGGGCTCTCCTCGTTGCCAAGCCCCGCCCGGGAACGCTTGATCGACGTGGCCACGACGCGGATCGCGTCGTCCTGTCCGAACACCACGCGCTTCATCTCCGCCTCGAGCACGGCGAGATGCTCGCGGTCCGAAGACGAAACGCTCCGCTGGGGAATCTTGGCCATGGCAGCCACGATCGCTTCGATGTCAGCGGGACGGATGGTCTTGCGCGCGCCTTTGGGCAGAAGCTTGACGCTCGCCCCGGCCTCGTCGATGACGTCGATGGCCTTGTCGGGGAGGCAGCGGTCGTTGATGTGCTTTGCCGACAACTCGGCCGCCGCGCGCAGGGCGGTATCGGTGTAGGTGATGCCGTGATGCTTCTCGTAGTGCGGCTTGAGACCGCGCAGGATCAACACGGTTTCCTCGATGGTTGGTTCCGCGATCTCGATCTTCTGGAACCGCCGCGACAAGGCCCGGTCTTTCTCGAAGGTCTGCTTGTATTCTTCGTACGTGGTCGAGCCGATGCAGCGCAGCTCGCCCGAGGCCAACACGGGCTTGAGCATGTTCGACGCGTCCATGGTGCTGTCGGTCGTCGAACCCGCCCCCACGACGGTGTGGATCTCGTCGATAAAAAGGATGACGTTCTTTCGCTGGACAAGGGCCGCGATCACCGCCTTCATGCGCTGCTCGAAATCGCCGCGAAACCGGGTACCGGCGAGCATGGCCGCCAGGTCCAGGCGAAGGATCTCGATGCCCTCGAGAACCGCCGGCACCTTGCTGCTGACGATTTGAAGGGCCAGTCCCTCGGCGATGGCCGTCTTGCCCACGCCGGGTTCTCCCACGAATACGGGATTGTTCTTGCGGCGCCGGCATAAAACCTGCACGGTGCGGCGCAATTCGGCCTCGCGTCCGATGAGGGGGTCGATCAGGCCGTTCCGCGCGCGCTCCGTAAGATTGACCGTGAAGGCTTCGAGCGGGTCGCGGCGGGGCCGGCCGCCTTCGGTTTCCTCGGTTTCTTCGCCTTCTTCCCCGGTATCTTCTTCCGGTTCGGCATCCCATTCCTCTTTGGAGATGCCGTGCGAAATGTAGGTCAGAATGTCGAGACGGGCAATGCCTTGCTCACGCAGGAAGAAACTGGCGTCGGAATCCTCCTCCTCGAGAATGGCCGCCAGCAGGTCGCCGGCGTCGAGTTCTTTCTTGCCTGAGTAGTGGACGTGTGCGATGGCCCGCTGCATTACGCGCTCGAACGCCAGCGTTTGTTCGGGAAGGCTCTCGGCGCCGCGGGGCACCTTCTCGAGATCGCGCTCGAAGAAGCGCTCGAGGACGCGCCTGATCGCGTCCGGGTCGCCCCCGCAATTCTCGACAATTTCGCGGCCGTACTCGTCGTCCATGAGCGAGTAAAGCAGATGCTCGACGCAGAAATATTCGTGGCGCCGCCGCCGCGCTTCCTGCATGGCGGAGCTCAATGCCAATTCGACGGACCGGCTGATCATGGCCCGATCACTCCTCTTCCATGGTGCACAGTAATGGGAACCCGTGCGAACGGGCCAGGTCGTGCACCGCGGCGATCTTCACTTCGGCAATCTGCGAGGGGTAGACGCCGCACACGCCCACGCCTCCCTTGTGAATGCGGAGCATGATGCGCACCGCGTCAGGGTGGGGGCGCCGAAAGACCGCTTGCAGCACCTGAACGACGAATTCCATCGTGGTGTAGTCGTCGTTATGCATCAGCACCTTGTACCGGCGCGGTACCTTCGTTTCCTCGCGCGGCTTGACGCCCACGCCTTCTTTTGTCCCTGGCACATACTCCGGCACGGTCTTATGCCCACTCCAGGCCGGCGCACGGCGCGCAACGGCGCTCCGCAGCCACCTCTATCCCTTACAAATACGCGATACGCCATTCGTTTATTCTATTCTACACCGTTTCGGCGGGTCCGTGCAGCAGCCGCCCCGCGCCATGAGAATATTCAACCGAAGAGGGCGGAATGGCGAGTGGGAAGACTCGCCCTCCGTCCTTGTCCTCCGTGTCTTTACGTGAGTTCATGTTCGCTTGCACAATGGCGCAAACCCTCGTAGACTGCGTGCGAGCGTCAATGGTTGCAGAAGCTTCTCAAGATGGTCATGTCTCAAGACCTATAGGAACACATGCTATGGCTAATCCCGTTCGCATCAGTACGTTTGGCACGCCGGCCGTCCGTTTTTACGACGGAGCGAAAAAGCTCGGACAGGAGGCCGTCGATGCCATGCTGGCGCACTGGCGCGCGCAGCTTGCCCTCGTTCTGCCCGAGAAGCCCGACCTCATCGTAGTCCCCGAGGCATGCGACCGGTTTCCCGACCACAACAACGAGGAACGCTTCGAGTATTACAAGATCCGGGGCGACCAGGTGCGCGACGCGTTCGCCGCCGCCGCTAAGGAACACGGATGTTATATCGCCTATTCAGCCGCACGGGCGCTCGAAGACGGGAGCTGGCGGAACTCGACGCAGCTCATCGACCGCAACGGCAAGGTCGCGGGCATCTACAACAAGAACCATCTTGTCATCGAGGAACGTACTCGCTGGGGGATGCTCTACGGCGCGGAAGCCCCCGTGTTTCAATGCGACTTCGGCCGCGTCGCCTGCGCCATTTGTTTCGACCTGAATTTCGACGAGCTGCGCCTCAAATACGTCGCGCAGAGACCCGACCTCATCGTCTTTTCGTCCATGTACCACGGCGGCCTGATGCAGGCGTACTGGGCATACTCGTGCCGGGCGCATTTCGTGGGCGCGTGCTCCGGCCTCCCCAGCGCCATCCTTTCCCCTGCGGGCGAGATCCTGGCAACGACGACGAACTATTTCTCCTGCGTAACCGCCACCGTGAACCTGGACTGCGCGCTGATCCATCTCGATTACAACTGGGACAAAATCCGCGCCATGACCGACAAATACGGGCCAAAGGTCAAGATGCACGACCCCGGGCTCCTGGGAGCCGTGCTCATCAGCAGCGAAACCACCGAATTCACCATCAACGACATGATCAAGGAATTCGGAATCGAGCTGCTCGACGACTACTTCAGGCGAGCCCTCGACCACCGGCACGCCCCAGGCAATATCGAGGGAACGGCCTGACAACCTCGTACATCTTCCGTAAGATGAAGGATTTACAGGGTTTCCGACCGCTCCGGCCATTTCATTAAGCGCAGATTTCGCACTATCAAGCGCCGCTCGCCATGGCAAACCTGTAAATTGTCCACGGGTTGGATAATCTGCAGGGACAATCCCCGGCCCACAGCGGCCCCCCGCGTGCGGCTCTCCCTTCTTTATTACGCCGCGTCGTGGATACGAATCGTGCGCTTGCATTGCCGGCACTGGACGGCGTCCGTGTCAGCGTCGGGAGCCACGTTGATGGTCTCGCCGCAGCGGCAACGGAACGTGGTCCACGCGCCGGGGTTTCGTTTCACGACCAGTGGCGGTTCCGCGTCCGTGGCCAGTCCTCTCGTGGGCGGCGGAGGCGGGGTTTGCGCGGCATCACCCAGCGCGTTGGCCGCCGCCACAGCGGCGACCGGAATGGCCGATTCCCGGTGGCATCTCGGGCATGTGACCGTGTCGCGCTTGAAATCAGGGGGGAGTTTCAGACGCAACCCGCACGCGCAGGTAATGAAGACGAAACTGTTGATGCTGCGCAGCGCGTCCGTGGCTTTACGCCATTGCGCTTTCTTCTGGGCAGTCTTTCCGGCTTGCTGCGCTTCGGCATGAGCGCCGCGAATGGCCGCGCCCGCGCCCGCGGCCAGCGCCGAGGCGGGCACGCCAACCGCCGCCCCCACACGTTCCGACGCCCGCTGGTATTCGGCAAACGACGCGTTGCCCGCCATGCCGCGGAGGATCCGGATGCGCTCCTCGGTCGGGGGATGTGTCTGCATGAGGCTGAACGCCGACATCTTCTGCTTGTAGGGGTTGCAGATAAACATCGGCGCCGTGGTGCGGTTGATGCGCGCGAGTTGCTGGCTGTCTTGCTCAATGACCTCCAGCGCCGAGGCGAGCCCCTCCGGATAGCGCGTCAAGACCGCGCTCTGGGCATCGGCAAAGTATTCGCGGCGGCGCGAGGCTGCCAGGTAGATAAACTGCGCGAGAATCGGCGACAGGATCGCCAGCACCAGCGCCAGCACCATCATGAGCGCTTGCGCCTGGCCGCCTTTGCCGTTCGAGGACGACCGCGACCGCCGCCGCCCACCCGACGAGTAGAACATGCCCCGCACGTAGATGTCCGAGATCATGACGATTGCGCCCGCCATGATCCCCAGCATCTGCATGAACAGAATGTCGCGATTGACAATGTGACCCATTTCGTGCGCGATGACCCCTTGCAGCTGGTCGCGGTTCAGCCGCGAAAGAAGGCCCGACGTGATGGCTACCGCCGCGTGCTCCTTGTCGCGGCCGGTTGCGAACGCGTTCAGAGCGGGATCATCGATGATGTAGACGGCGGGCATCTTGCCCATGCCCGACGCAATGGTCATCTCCTCGACCACGTTAAACAGTTGGGGATGGTCCTGCTTCTGGATTTCCCGCGCCCCGCTGACCGCCATGAGGATCGAGCCGCCGTTGTAATAGGCCACCGCCGTCATGACCGTCCAGATGCCGCCCGCGATCACCACGCCGAAAAGGCCTCCGGCAATCGGGACGGGGTACACCTGGCCGCCCGCCGCCACGTCCACCGGAGCGGGAAACAGGGACATGCCGATGAAAAAGCCCAGCGCCCCAAGCAATAGGAACATGGTTGCGGCAAGATAAGTGGATTTCCGCTTGTTCCCGCGTATGGCTTCCCACATTGGCGCCTGTTTCCTCTCGAAAACAGCCCGGGCAGGCACGCCCGAGCCGGTGCCCACGACACCGCCGCTCTGTTAGTTAGAACTGCACCTTGGGCGCTTCGCGCTCCGCAGGCTCTTCCAGCTCGAAAAACTCTTCCAGCTTGAAATTGAAAATGCCCGCCACGATGTTGCTCGGAAACATCTGAACCTTGTTGTTCAGATTCATGACCTGATCGTTGTAGAACTGCCGGGCAAAACCGATCTTGTTCTCGGTCGAGGACAGCTCTTCCTGCAGCGCCAGAAAGTTGGTGTTGGCCTTAAGTTCCGGATACGCCTCGACAACCACCCGCAAGCCGCCCAGGGCCTGGTTGAGCAGGTTTTCCGCCTTCGACTGCTCAGCTACGCCTTGCGCGCTCATGGCCGCGCTGCGCGCCTGGGTAATCTTCTCGAAGGTTTCGCGCTCGTGTTTCGCGTATCCCTTCACGGTTTCCAGCAGATTCGGGATCAGGTCGTAGCGCCGTTTGAGCTGCACGTCCACCTGCGCCCATGCATTCTTCACTTCGTTGCGCAACCGGACCAGCCCGTTGTAGATACCCACGAGCCACCCCAGCCCGCCCAGCACGATAACCGCCAAAACTACAAACACCATGGCAACACTCATGTTGAGACCCTCTTCCCGGTTGCGCCGCGCCACCCCGGCCGGGGCGCTGCAGGCCTGTTCTCACCGCTCACGCCAACCTGAACAGACTCCGAGCCTATGGCTCGACGTCCGTTTCCGACTCACCATCCTTTACAAATATGTTGCGTAAGAATTCGGAAATTTCACGTCCGCCCGCGAATTTGTGCGCATGCTCCATGACCGCCACCAATTCGCCCTTGTCAAAAAACAGCCCGTGATTGTGCGGGCAGCGATCATAGACAATGGGGGACCCTCCCCCGAAAGCTTCCTTGAGCATCGGCGTATCGCAGGCAGGGCAGGGCCGTTTTGCTTCGGTGGCGGCGACTTCCTCGCCCCGGGAAATCAGATTGGCCACGTCAGGCGTCTCAAGGCCCAGAAGCAACTCGAGCTCCTGTTCATCCAGCCATACCCCGGAACACTCCGTGCAGAAATCCACCTCCACGTCGGCATATTCCAGCATGATCATCGGCTCTCGGCAAACCGGACACAGCATATCCACTCTCCCAGACTCGCCCCGAAAACATTCTACTCAACCCGCGGCCCGATTGCGAGATACATCAAAACAACCGCAGGATAACTCGGCGATTGGGGGTCTCACACGTAGACACGGGGGACATGGAGCAAATAGCGCCCGAGCCGAAGCGAAATCCGCTCAGTTCCCCGTTCATGATGCGGGAAATGCCGCCATTCAACAAGGCCTCGCCAGAATTGGGCAAGCGTCCGAGTCTGATACGTGTCAAGCGCAGAGAGGTCAATATTCGCTTGTAGTGCGCCTTTGTGGCCCTCTGCTCGGATTAGAGTTCCACGAAAACGGCATCCTCCACAATGAGGTCTGCACGAAACCTTCCGCCAGACCGGCTCCCGCAAAGCTTGATAGGGATTTGCAGACTGTTTCACAGCCCGGGGCCCGTTTCTCGATGAAGGGCCGCCGTTCCATCCACAAAGATGTTTCCCGTCTCATCCGGTTCTGGAGGATTCGGTCTTCGTGTTTCCCGCGTCATCGGTTCTTCTCTTGGAGGTAGCGGTGGATGGCCCGCGCGAGGTCATGGCCGAAAAGCCGTGCCGTTTCGGGAGTGACGGGGGTCCCTCCGGCGTTGGCATACGGAATCTCGATGGTGGCGGCGGCGGGTCCCCCTGCCAGTCCCGCGAGCCATTGAGCACAGTTCCCCGTGCCCGTGTTCCATCCCACGCCGTGGGGCATGTCGTAGCGCGGCGAATAGACGATGGGACCACTCTGCACGGACTCGAGCATGGCCGCGAGCACCTGCGCGCGCGCCCACGCTTCATGGTCAGGGCCGCCCACAAAAAATACCTGTTCGTTATCGCCGGGAGCGCCCGCGCCGCCGCGAATCCACGGGCAATGCAGGTCAAGCCCGACGGCGAGGCTGCCGCCGGACCACGACGGCACATACGCGCGGATTGCCTGTACCTCCGGGTAGATGCTGTGTTCGATGTAGTCACGATTGTGGTCATGCGGGGCACGATTCTTTCCCTGGTCGCCCTGCTCGACGCCGTCTTTGTCCATAAAGGGGACCGCCAGCATCACGGCGTTCTTGCGCAGCCAGCGGCCATGGGGGGTGTCACCCACCGCCGCCTCGAGCACGCCCTCCAGCACGAAGTTCGCCATGGTTTCGCAGGCGTGATGGCGGCAGAACAACGCGACCCGGTGCCGGGTATCGCCCTTCCGCGCGCCAACCTGCAACCACTCGACCCGCCGTCCGCGGGCCGACGTGCACAATTCACCGGTTTCGATGCG
>DAOLNV010000070.1 GCA_035416745.1 Candidatus Hydrogenedentota bacterium
GGCCCAGGGTTTCGGTGAGGCGCTGCATTTTGTCTTCGAACAGTTCGCCATCGTCTTCGACATCGGCTGCCCCGACGTAGCGGCCGGGGGTGAGGACGTAATTGTGCTGGCGGATGTCGTCTGTGGTGGCGGATTTGCAGAAGCCCGGAATGTCTTCATACCTTGCCGAGCTGGCGCTCGGCGATCCCAGGGCATCACCTCGCCAGAGGTGATATGTCCCTCCGATCTTCTGGATGTCTTCGGGGGTAAGGTCGCGGTGGACGCGGTCGATGAGGGTGCCCATGTTGCGGGCGTCGATGAATAGTGTCTCGCCCTGTCGGGCTCGACACCCCTCACCCTTGCCTCTCCCAGAGGGAGATGAGCCGGACTTATCGCGGGAAAGAAACCAGAGGCAGACGGGGATCTGGGTGGAGTAGAACAACTGGCCGGGGAGGGCGACCATGCAGTCGACGAGGTCGGCTTCGACGATGGCTTTGCGGATGTCGCCTTCGCCGGAGGTGTTGGACGACATGGACCCGTTGGCAAGGACGAATCCGGCGATGCCCTGGGGCGCGAGGTGGTGGATGAAATGCTGCACCCAGGCGTAGTTGGCGTTGCCCACGGGCGGGACGCCGAACTTCCAGCGGACGTCCTCGCGGAGGCGTTCGCCGCCCCAGTCGCTCATGTTGAAGGGGGGATTGGCGAGGAGGTAGTCGGCCTTGAGGGCCTTGTGGAGGTCGCGGTGGAAGCTGTCGGCGGGTTCGGCGCCGAGGTTGCATTCAATGCCGCGAATGGCGAGGTTCATCTTGGCCAGGCGCCAGGTGGTGGGGTTGGATTCCTGGCCGTAGACGCTGATGTCGTCGCGCCGGCCGCCGTGGGCTTCGACGAATGACTCGGACTGGACGAACATGCCGCCGGACCCGCAGCAGGGGTCGAACACGCGGCCTTTGTAGGGCGCGAGCATCTCGACCAGGACCCGGACCACGCAGCGGGGGGTGTAGAACTGGCCGCCCTTTTTGCCCTCGGCGCTGGCGAACTGGGCGAGGAAATATTCGTAGACGCGGCCTAGGATGTCTTTGGAGCGGTTTTCCTTGTCGCCGAGACCGATGGTGCCGATGAGGTCGATGAGCTCGCCCAGGCGCTGTTTGTCGAGGGCCGGGCGGGCGTAATCTTTGGGGAGGACGCCCTTCAGGACGGGGTTTTCCTTCTCGATGGCCTCCATGGCGTCGTCGATGTAGACGCCGATCTGGGGCTGTTTGGCGTTGTTCTGGAGATGGCTCCAGCGGGCCTTCTTGGGGACCCAGAAGATGTTGTCGGCGATGTATTCGTCACGGTCCTCGATGACGCCGTAGCGGTCCTCTTCTTCCTTGGCGTAATACTCGCTGGCGGGGTCTGAGGCGAGGCGTTCCAGCTCGCGGCGCTTCTCCTCGAACGCGTCGGAGATGTACTTGAGGAAGATGAGGCCGAGGACGACGTGCTTGTACTCTGCGGCGTCCATATGGCCCCGGAGCTTGTCGGCTGCCTGCCAGAGCTTCTCCTCGAACCCCAACCGGGCGCCGTTGTCCTGCCTGGCCGGTCTGGTGGTCTTGTTACGCGGCATAGGTCCCCTTTCCATGCGGTCCAACCGTGGTCTGTACCGGCTTGTGTAGAGGTTTCCCCCCTACCAACTACAACATTAGTCGACTAGACATTCAGAGTCAAGCGCGGGGCGCGCCTGGCGGGGGTGCCAGGCAAGCGAGGACTTTCTGTCGTGGTCGCACTTGACAGACAACGCAGCTCAAAGCATGACTTGACAGCAGTACGAATAGTATGTATAATATGAATATTGCAGGCGCCCTTATTACAATATATAAGGTAGATAGGAAAAAGCGGTGCGATTTTCAGTCCTCTGCGCTGGCCATGGTGGTCGGCTCGAAATAGAAGGAACAACGAAAATGAACGAAGCCGAGAACAGAATGAAACGTGGAAAGGTGGATTTTCTCAAGGTTGATGGAGTGGCCGAGATGCTCGACTGCTCCGTTCGCAGCGTCTACCGGCTGGCGGACGCGGGAAAGCTGCCCCGGCCTGTCCGACTGGGCGGCATGGTGCGGTGGAACAGCGCAGACCTTGAAGCGTGGGTGGCCGGCGGCTGCCGCCCGGTTCGGTGAAAGGAGGATGACTATGAGTCTGACGAGTTTCTTGTATGAGATGTCTGGTTTCTGGTTCAAACGAAACGAGCGACGCTGTCGCAAGCCGAGTATCGCTGATCTGAATAACGCGCACCTTGCAGGGTGCTCGTCATTGAGCGTAGCGATGACAGAGGGTCCCGGAACGGAATGTCCCTGCTTCCGATGCCCGTTCGGCTTGCGGCGAAACGTCGCCGACCTACGTAACGGAGAAACAAAATGAATCGATGCGCAAGACAAAACAGCTGGATGGACTCTGCAGAAGTGCAGGACCTGTGGAACACAACCGAGGCGGCTCGGGACTACAGCCCGGTTCCCGCTGGAACGTATACAGTCGACCTGGTTGAAGTCAGTCGCGACACCACCCGAAACGGCAACCCGTGCGTTAACCTGGAGCTCCAAATCCGCGAAGGGGAATATGCGAGACGCTTCATTCGCTATTCGCTGTTCCTCACTCCCAAGGCCACGGCCTACGCCAAACGCGAACTGGGAAAGATTGGCGTGACGAGGCTGGAGCAACTCGACTCACCCCCACCCAAAGGCATCCGTTGCAGTGTTGCTGTCAGCAAGCAGACGGAAGACGGTGGCCGACACAAGAGCAAGGTCACGGCCTTCGAATTCCTTGGCATTGATGCTGCTGACGAGGACGGCAAGGAAGCGCAGGGCGATGAGGGTGGTGCAATCGAGGCGCCAGGCGAAGCCGAAGTCCACGAGGACGACTGTCCCGAGAGTGACATGGATGATCCGCTCTTTGCGGAGACGAACCAAAAGGAGGGCTCATGATGAAAGACCACACCTACGGTTTTCGGATCGTGGGTCCGTGTTCAGGCGTGCGGCGATGCGTAATCGCCGCCGCCGCCCTCACGGCTTACGCCGAATGCAACGAGCGCCTGAACCTGGGCCAGGAGGCGTACCTCTCCCATTTTCAGTTTGACGGCGCCTTCCGAGAACATCTGAATCGCACCAGGTCCGTAAAGGGATTTACGGGCTCCTGCTGGGCTTCTTGGATCTGGTTCGACATTGACGCTGCTGACGATCTGGCAGAAGCGCTGGTCCGCACCAGGCGCCTCATTACGACCATAAGTGACGCCTTCTCGTTTGTCGAGAATGCGATGTTGGTCTTTTTCAGCGGTGCTAAGGGCTTCCACGTGGCAATCCCCACAGCTGCCTGGAACCCGGAGCCCTCAGAGGACTTCAACCGCATCGCCCGAAGGTTCTGCGAGACCGTGGCCGAGAAGGCGGGTATCGCCATTGATTCCGCCATCTACGACAAGGTGCGGCCATTCCGGGCCCCGAACACCCGGCATCCTAAGACGGGTCTGCACAAACGCCATATTGGATTCGACGGGTGCATGCAAATGAGCATTGAAGCGATTCTGAAACTCGCGGAAGCTCCCGAGTCCTTTGAACTGCCCCCTCTCGACACAACCTTGTGTGATTGGGAACTTGGTGCCGCGTGGCGTCAGGCCGAAGAAGAGGTCAGGAAAGCCGCTCGTAGCAGGGTTGAACACCCAGGGCAGGGTCAAGAGCAACCTGAGGGACTCAGTCGATGGACCATGGAGTTTATTCGCCGCGGTGCAGTCGAAGGCGAACGTGCGAATCGCTTGTTTCAGGCGGCCGCCAACCTGGCGGAATATGGCTGCTCTGACCGACTCGCTCATGCGATCCTCACCGAGCCCGCGTTGGACTCTGGACTCTGCCCCAGTGAGGTCCGCCGCCAGATCGAATGCGGATTGGAGAGGGGGCGCCGTGGGTGATACCAAATACTCTGTCGCCAGCGACCTTCTGGATGCCTGGTATGAGAACCTCTTGTCTGGGGAGCCCCCAGTGCGGTTCAGGGTACACGATGGCGCGCTCAACATATTCGAACTTGCCCCTGGTCTGATCACGCTCCTGGGCGGCCCTCCCGGTATTGGCAAAACGGCTTTCTCGATGCAGTGCATCATTCACTCATTGAGATATCACGAAGACCTGCGTGTGGCAGTGTGCAACGTGGAGATGTCGCCCGAGTCGCTTCTGGAACGGGCTCTAGCCCACGTCTCGGGCGTGCCTCTCACGCGTATCCGAGACCGGCAGGTCAAAGATGAAGAAGTGCAGGAGCGGCTGAGTGCCGGCATGGAGATTCTCAAGGCTGTGGCCCCGCGTCTATGCTTTATTCGTCCGCCACTCGAGATCTGGAACGTCTTGACGGCGGCGAAAGACTTCGAAGCGGGCCTGCTGGTTGTTGACTACATCCAGCGCCTGAGGGTTGAAGGTCAAGAATATGGGTCGCGTGGACAGGTTGACGAGACGATGGCCATCCTGCGTAGGGCCGCCCTTGGAGGGCTGGGCATCCTTGCCGTGTCGGCGATATCCAGAAACAAGGGAGCCAATGGCGGTAGCGGATATGACCCGGACGCAATGGGCCTCGCAAGTTTTCGAGAATCATCGGAACTGGAGTATGGGGCAGACTCGGCATATGTCCTCGTGCCTGCGGATGGCCTGGACGACCAAGTGATGCTCAAGGGGCTCAAAAATCGCCATGGCGAAACGCGCAGCATTTCAATGCATTTCCAGAAGAAGGTGCAGCGCTTTTTGACACTTGATGAGACTGCGGCAGTGGGCTCGGAGCCAACAGCACAGAAGTCGAAGTTGGAGCAAGCCCAAGAACTCTGGAATAACAGAGCCGGGGGAGATAAGAACACATGAATACACAATCCTCACTTGCAGGGTGCGCACTGCTTCCGCCTCTGGAGGAAACGGAGCCAGCGCCTACACAGCATGCTTTGCCGAAGAAGGGAAAGGCTAAACGTAATCCCTCGGAGCGGTTCAAGCTGCTGAACACATTCGTGGACTTCAGCATACGACATCTGAAAGAGTCTGAAATCAAAGTCTGGCTTGTGCTGTATCGGGACACCAAGGAAGGGGTGGCTAAAACGTCCCAGACCGACATTGCCAGGCGAGGCGGCGTAAGCCGCGTCACTGTGACGCGTGCAATCAAGCGACTGGAAAAGCGCGGTCTTGTGCAGGTGGTGCGCCGAGGCGGGGTGAATCGTGGCGTATCCAGTTATCGTGTATTCGGACAGCTTCCCGAAGCATGTATAAGGCGTGATACATGACCATGTATAAGCCGAGTGCAAAAACCGGTATCGCAATAGTGATACATATCCCATAAGGGACCAGCGAGCGGCCTCTTGATGGTCCGGCCGCTCGCCCCTTGACAAGAGGCAAAGGATATGGTAAAAGTTATTACCATGAGAAGGCAAGACAAACATGGAAACATGTCCGAGATGCTGAGGGAGGCATTGGAAGCGGCCCCTTCCCTGCGCGCCGTGGAGCGCGCCACGGGGGTCAAGCGGCAGTCGCTGGCGAAATTCATGCGTCAGGAACAGTCTCTCCGGCTCGACATGGCCGACCGTGTGGCGGAATACTTTGGTATAGTCTGCATGAAGAAGGAGAAGTAGTCGTGGGTGCAGTCTACAAAAAGAAATACACCAAGCCTTTGCCGGAGGGCGCGGAAACCTTCACGCGGAAAGGCCAGCGGTTCGGAAGGTGGCGTGACCGTGCGGGCAAGGTGCGGACCGCCTCAATCACTCAAGGCACGGACGGCACGCCGCGTATTGTCATTGAATCTGCCACGTATACCGCCAAATATCGGGATGCCTCGGGGAAAGTCGTCGAAGTGGCCACGGGGTGCCGTTCGAAGGATGCCGCCAAGGCCATCCTCGGCGAACTGATGGAACGCGCCGAAAAGGTTAGGGCTAACATCATTTCGAGCGCCGAAAACGCCATCCTTGACCATCAGGAAGTGGCTCTGAGGCGTCACATCGACGACTATCTCGCGCACTTGCGAGCCAAGCGGTCGAGCGCAGGGCATTGTGGATCCCGGGAATACTATCTCGACCGTATCGCTGACAAGTGCGGATTCCTCAAATTGCGTGATTTGGATCGCAGCGCTTTAGAGCGTTGGCTGGCATCGGAGGCCGATAATGGAATGTCCGCCCGGACGCACAACGCATATCGGGCCGCTGCGGTTGGTTTCGCCAACTGGTGCGTGTTAAACCGGCGCCTTGCCTCGAATCCGTTCTTTGGACTGTGCAAGGCGAATGAGAATGCGGATCCTCGCCGAAAGCGGCGTGCATTGACCGAAGACGAGCTCCAGCGGCTTCTCCAGGCGGCCAGACGCCGGCCGTTGGAGGACGGTTCGGCCATCTGGCGTGGAAAGAATGCGGGCAATGTGCGCGCGAAGCTTTCCGCCAAGACCAGGGCGAGACTGGAGCGCGTCGGCTGGGAGCGGGCTCTCATCTACAAGACGCTTGTGCTCACCGGGCTCCGAAAAGGTGAGTTGGCGTCGATAACACTCGGGCAGGTTTGCCTCGATGAGAACGCGCCATACCTTCAACTGGATGCGGCCGATGAGAAGAACCGAAAGGGATCGCATATCCCATTGCGGGCGGACCTGGCGGCGGACATTCGCGAATGGTTGAGTGAGAAGCTGCGCACAAAGCGCGAGGAAGCCCTCAGGAGACGCGAAACGGTGCCCGACAGGCTTCCGGGTAGTCTGAAGCTTTTCAACGTCCCTACGGGGCTTGTACGCATTCTGGACAGGGATTTGGCGGTGGCAGGGATACCAAAACGAGATGAGCGCGGACGAACGATCGATGTGCACGCGTTGCGCCACACGTTCGGAACGCACTTGTCGAAGGCTGGAGTTCCGTTGAGAACGGCCCAGGCTGCGATGCGGCATTCCGATCCACGGCTCACCGCTAACGTGTACACGGATCCGAAACTCCTGGACGTGGCCGGCGCGTTGGAGCAACTTCCGGATCTCGACCTCGAAAGATCTGCGGATACGCATGAGGAAGCGCGCAAGATCGGGGCGGGAATGGGTGCGCGAACGCTTGCACCAACGCTTGCACCAAATTCTGGCAAAGGGTGCACGCAGGGGTCATTTCCTGGCAAAACGGAGGTTGGCGACACGGTTTGGGGCGCGCAATGCGAGACATCGAGAAAAGGCCCTGTTTACAAGGGTTTTCAACGATTGACAAGGCCTGACAAGGCAAAAGAAATGGCGCGCCCGGTGCGATTCGAACGCACGACCTATTGCTCCGGAGGCAAGCGCTCTATCCCCTGAGCTACGGGCGCGCAAAGTGCGCTTGTTGACGCGAACGCGAGTATAGCACAGGTTCGAGGGGTTTTCCAGAAAACGAAGAGGCGCAGACTGCGCCGACCGGAGCTCAACAGCGTGCGCGGGAGAAGCTGGGCAGGGTTTGTCCGGAGTCCAGGGAAAGGGACTCAAAGGACATAAAGGACCGAAGGGACGAATACTTCTGGGAGTGGGCGAAAGCCTGGCCAAGCTGGGGCTCGGCGAGCCCAGGGGACGATGCGGTAGGGAGTTGCGGGGCCGAGCCGGCGCTCCGCAGGCCCGGGCGAAAGAAAGCGGCTTGCGCTTCCCGGCTGATGTCCGCGCCCGGCGCTCCGCGGGCCCGGGGCAAAGAATGCGGCCGCGGAGGAGAAGCCACGCTGGCACTCGGCGACCCCGGCGAGACCACGCCTGAACGGCGCTTGGCCAATCTTGCGCAAACCGCGGGGAGAGGCCCGGGTTTGGCCCGAACCCGGGAGCCGGTCGCGTTGTTCGGCTTGAATCAGTTGGGTTCGTGTGCGTGGTCGATGGTGGTCACGGTGTTTTGGGCGTCGACGTGGACGGTTTTGGCGGTGTGGGTTTGAGCGTCTTCGGCGTCCATCCAGGCGTAGGTGAGGATGATGACGAGGTCGCCAACCTGTCCGAGCCGTGCGGCGGGACCGTTGAGGCAAACGACGCCGCTGCCGCGTTCGCCTTCGATGGCGTAGGTCTCGAATCGTGCGCCGGTGTTGACATTGAGCACCTGCACCTGTTCGAAAGGCAGGATGTCCGCCTGTTCCATGAGTGCCGGGTCAAGGGTAATGCTGCCGGCATAGTTGAGTTCTGCCTGCGTGATAGTGGCCCGGTGGATCTTGCTTTTCATCATATGCAGCATCATGGGTCTATTCCTCGTCCTCCGGCACGGTGAATTTGATGTTGTCGATGAGCCGGGTCTCCCCCACACGCGCTGCGACGGCAAGCAGCACGGTTCCGCGTACGCGGTCCAGGGGGACCATCTCATTGGCGTCGACGAGTTCGACGTAGTCGACATCCACGTCATACATTGTCTCTCGAACAGCGTTGAGAATGGGCTGGGGGTTTCGTTCGCCGGCCTCGAGCATTTTGCGGGCGCGATTGAGGGCGCGCGAGAGGCACAGCGCGCGTTGGCGCTCGGCGGAGTTGAGGTATCTGTTTCGGGAACTCATGGCGAGTCCGTCGGGTTCCCGCACGATGGGCATTTCGACGATCTCGATGCCCATGTCGAGGTCGCGTACCATGCGCCGGATGACGGCGGCCTGTTGGGCGTCTTTCTGGCCGAAGTAGGCGCGATGCGGCCGCACGGCGTTGAACAGTTTGGCGACGACGGTGGCCACGCCCCGGAAAAAGTGCGGACGCGACCCGCCGCACAGGCGTTGCGTGATGCGTTCGACGTCGATGAAGGTGGCGTACCCTTCCGGATACATCATAGGGTCTGCCGGGGCGTAGATGGCATGCACGCCTGCCATCGCGGCGATTGCGGAGTCCGCGTCGAGCGTTCGCGGGTATTCATTGAAATCCTCGTGCGGCGCGAACTGGGTGGGGTTGACGTAGATGCTGAGCACGGAGACATCGTTCTGGCCGGCAGCCGCGAGCATGAGGCTTTCATGGCCGGCGTGCAAGGCGCCCATGGTGGGGGTGAAACCGATGGTCTTGCCCGCGGCGCGCTGCTCTTCCGACCACGCGCGCATGGCGTCCGCCGTATGAAAGAGCTTCATCGGTGTCCCTGCTCCTCGGTAGGGAACGTGCCTTCCTTGACCTCTCGGATGTAGTCGCGGAATGCATGTTCCATGACTTCGCGCGCATTACCGAAGATTTTGTAGAAGGTGCGTTCGGGTCCGAATCCGAGGATGTCGTGCATGACGAGGACCTGGCCGTCGCAGTGGGGTCCGGCCCCGATGCCGATGGTCGGGATCGTGAGCATCTCGGTGATCTCGGCCGCCGTATCTTGCTGGACGAGTTCGAGGACGATAGAGAAACATCCTGCCTGCTGCAAACCGAGGGCTTCTTCCTTGAGCTGTTCGCGGGCAAGGTCGCCGCGTCCCTGGACTTTGTAGCCGCCGATCTGGTGGACCGATTGCGGGGTGAACCCGATGTGGCCCATGACGGGAATCCCGGTCTTGACGATGGCCGCGATGCTTTCGCCGAACTTGTCTACCGAACCCTCGAGCTTGACCGCTTGCGCGCCGCCTTCCGACACGAAGCGTCCCGCGTTGCGGACGGCCTCCTCGGGGTCAAGCTGGTACGAGAGGAACGGCATATCGCCGATGACCATGGCGTTCTCGACGGCGCGGGATACCATCGAGGTGTGGTAGATCATCTGGTCCATGGTCACGCTGAGGGTATCGTCGTTGCCCTGAACGACCGTACCCAGGGAATCGCCCACGAGAACGGCATCTATGCCGCACTCATCGAGGAGCTTCGCGGTGGGGTAATCGTACGCGGTGAGAACGGTGACCTTGTCTCCCGCTTCTTTGCGTTTGCGAAAAGTCGTAGTACGGATGCGTGGCATCACTAGATCCTCCGAACCGTGACGTCGCCGTCCCGGTCCCTTCAGGGCTCCAAGCGGAGCGGTTCGTGGCCTAGTCGCCGATATCGAAACGACGGACCCGAGCCGAAAATTCCGGTTGCGCAGCGAGCTGCGCGACCGTGCTGCCAGTGATGGGGTCGACGGCTTCGGGAGCGATCTCCGCCAAGGGGATCAGCACGAAGGCCCGCCGCCGGAAATCCGGGTGAGGGACAGTAAGAGTGCTGGTTTCGAGAACCAGGTCGCCCCACAACACGATATCGATATCGATTTCGCGGGGGCCCCAGCGCTCGGTATGCCGTCTGCCCAACCGGCGTTCGATGGTCTTGATGGCATCGAGGAGTTCAAGCGGCTGCAGGCCCGTCTCGATCTCCGCCGCCATGTTGAGGAAATGCGGCTGCCCGGCCACTCCGTAGGGTTCAGTCTCGTACACGTGGGAACGTCGTATGAGGGTGGTCCCGGGAAGCTGCCCCAGCCCGGCCAGGGCAGCTTCGAGGTTCCGTCGACGTACCCCCAAATTGCTACCGAGACTCAACTGTACGGCCATGCCACGCGCCTTACTGCCTCTGTCGCTGAGGCTTCATGGCCTCCTCCCGCCACCGGCAACCTGCGTAGCATAACACAGGATATGGCGCAACACCAAAGAAAAATCTTGTGAGACGCGCAGGATACCGAGTGGGTCTGGAATCGCCGTGCCGGTCTCAGGGCACAACCTGGGGCGGAATGTCGATGCGGGTGATGAGCCATTCGGGCCCGAAACGCCGCATCTCGATGTTAAGAGAGTCGTTTCCGATAAGGAACTGGTGCCGGCCCGTCGCGAAATCTTCATCCACCCACGGGGAACCGGAGATTCCTCCCGCATCGTTGTCGCCGTCACGGATCCCCGGGATCGTCTGAAAGGTCATCCGGAGCGTCTCGGTCATTCGTTCGCCGTGGGTGTACGTATCCCGCGCCAGCGGGGCGCCGGGGCTGGTGCGGGCGGCGTCGCGCAGCGCCAGGAAGGCCTTGCGCCCTTCCTCGGTGTTGAGGAGCATGAGGGCCGCCGTGGCAGCCTGCCGCACCGCGGGTATCACATTGGGAGCCGCCGCGAGCTGTTTGAACTTCGGAAGTGCCTTGTTGCCTTCGAGCGCGGCCACGGTGCCGACCGCGGGGACCGTCTGCCGGATTGCGCCGTGCATAGAGTCGCCGGTTATCTTGCCGAGATAATCCGCGATGGAATCCGCGGTATCTCTGAGGGCCAGCAGGCGCGCAACGCCGGCCCACTGTTCCAGCGCCTCCAGTTCCCAGGAATAGCGGCCGGGGTAATTGGCCGCGCATTCCTTGATGTAGTTGGCGATTATCTTGCGCTCCTCTTGGGAGATAGTGGCGGCGGTCTCTCGCGCCTTGTCACTGTCGAAGCCCATATTGCGGAAGTCTCGCAACCGTTGGGACACCCGTGCGGCGCGATTGTCGGGAAGAGTCACGGCGGTTTTGTAAACATGGCCGGGTTCCAGCTCAATGCCTGCAAATCCGCAGAGACCGTTCTGCAGGCCCAGCAGCACGTCGAAGCGCCCGGGGGGAAGATTGTCGAACGTGATACGGCCCGTGCCGTTATCGCTCACGAGCCTGTCCGGATATCCCGAAAGTCCTGACATGGGGCCGTAGAATGCGGGCCACGCGCTGACCGGCGTGCTCTCTTTCGCGCGAGGGTGCCGGACCTCGAGTTGAACTTTCGCTCCGGGAGTCAATACGACCTGCGCGGGGGCGGCGTCCGCCCCCTCTTCGATCATTTTGACGAAGACCCGCGCAGCGTCCTTCGCCCATACTACGGCGCCAGGGACATTCAGCCTGAAAAAACCGTCGATGCGATACAGGGTCTTTGCCTGCTCGTATGGGGCGAACTGCACGTACCAGAGCATATCGTGGGGTGAAGAGATGTCGTGGCCGATGGGCATGACGCGAACAGCGTCCAACGGGTTTCCGGCGGCGTCGACAACATCGAAACGATAAATGTCTTTGGACGGATAGGGTTTCGGAGGGCTGGACGCCGCCAGACGAGCGTATTCGTCGATTTTGTCCTTGAAACGGTCAGCCAGTGGCATTTGGGCGGCACCGGGGTATCCGGTGACGGCCTCAAACACCGAGACGCCTTCCGGGAAAGGCCCTTTCACGAGTCTTACGCAGGTACTTACGGTGTTCCAATCGAAATCCCTTCCGCTTTGAATGATCCTCGCCTGGTATTCCGGCTTAGTGATCTCGAAGAAGACTGGTCTATCTCCGATAAGCTCGAGTTGGCGCTCCGGGGAGAACGTTTTCACGAAACGTCCGTTCCGTTCGCCCAGTGAGCCCATGGTGTCGCCCGAGTACCATCCGATATCCGCATCCAGCGGCAAGCCGTTTTCATCGGTCACCTGCAGTCCGACAAATCGGAGCGGGATTTTGGGAGATTTCACCACCAACAGCCCGCCTTCGACGGTTTCGCCAACTTTGGCAGTGACGGTTGGGCTTTCGAGGAGCGTCAGAGGGATTTGCTCCGTGCTTATCATGTCATTGATTTGAATCCAGTAGAAGCGCGAGAGTGAAAACTGAATGGGGCCGGATTCCGTGACCGTCAGTTCGAATTCGCCCTGTGTGTTGGTAAAGCCGCCCCTGGTGTTCGGAATCGAGGAATCTACTATTGTGTTCGGCACGGGCGCCCCGGCTTCGTCCACAACGAGTCCGCGAACAAATCCCGGCTCGGTTTCGGGGCGCGGCGGGGGCGCATTCAGTACGAACCGCAACCCATCGAGCGTCTTTCCGCGTTTCGGCGCAATGACATGGCGTTCCTGGTATTCCCCGGCCTCCAACGTTACCCGCAATTTGTAAACCCCGCCGGGATGGTTGAAGTGGCCCAGAGTAAAGGTCCCGGTTTCGCTGGTTTCAACGCGGTCGCGGTCGGTGGCGTCGGTGCTGCAACGGCCGGCAATTTCGACCTGGGGCAAGGGGCTGCCCGCGTTGTCGACGACTACTCCCGAGAACGCCGATGCGGCCTTGACCGTGATAACCGCACCGTGCACGGGAGTGTTCTGGGTCAAATCCACCCGCAGGGCAGGATTCTCCGCACGAAGGTCTTTCCGATCGGGCACGAAATAGATGTCGTAGGCTTTGCGCTCGGAGAATCGGACCGCGAAAGCGCCGTCGGGGCCGGTCCGGTCGAGGCGGTTTTCATTTTCCCGCCGCCAACCGCTGTACAGCACTCCGGTCACTGGCTCTCCCCTGCTTTCCGTCACGGCCTTGCCCGCGACGGTGAGCATGGCGTCTTCCTGGGTCTTTTTCAGTTCGAATACGAAAGTTTTCTCGCTCTCCTTCTGCAACGAGACCGATTTATCAAGCAAGGTAATCACGTTACCTTGCCGGAGACTCGTAAGCACGCGCAGATCGCCTGCGGCGTCCAGCCACGGGGTAAGCACGCGGCCCTTCGAATCGGTTCGCAGGAGGAGATGAAACGAGTCCCGCACGAGCGTCACCGGAAGGTCGGGGCAGGCGTTGCCGGCATCGTCCACAAACGACAATTCGGCGCGCGCTCCTGGGAAGAGCATGAAACGCACGGCGCCTTCCCCGGCGTGGACCATGGTATCGAGTGTGCCAAACCCGGGTTTCGTGGCATAGACTTGGGTGCTTCCGTATGCCTGCGAAAGGGGAAGCGAGAATGCGCCCTCGTTGCTGGAGAGACCCAAGTCGAGGCCGTCATAGCTCCTGAGCAGAACGCCTGGGATGGGCGTACCATTCGCTTCAGAGGCAATGCCATTGACGCGGTAATGCAACGCGAGCGTTATCGTGGTCTGTTCGTGCCAGGACGTCTCAGGCCCAAGATACACGGACCCCCACGCGGAAAGCCCCTGTTTTTCCGCGAAAACGCTGTGGGCGCCCTGGTTCAGTCCCGAGAAGACGCACTGGCCGCTCTCGCCGGTGATTTGGCGCAGGGGGGCGCAATCGAGCGGCGTCGGATAAGTGTTTGCGGGCGGATTGCCGCACTGGACCTCGAGACCGCTGACCGGCGCGCCTTCGCCGTTCACGACGAGCACCCTGAGCTCTCCGGCGCCGGGCCGGGACGCTGCTTCATCCTGCGCAGGGAAAACCGGTGCAGCGTACAGAATCGCCAGGCCAAGGATGATGCCGTTCCGTTTCATCGTTGCTCCCTCTTTCGCCCGTTCTTTTCCTTCTCGAGTACCGTCGCCATGGGCTCTTCGGCCCGGAGGTATCCCTTGCGGAGGCGCATATGCTCCATGATCGCGTGTCGGGCGTTCTCGTCCTCGGGATCTTGCCCGAGATGCCTGGTAAGTTTTTCGAGCGCCGCGAGGTTCTCCCAAGTGTTGTCGTACGTTGAGAGCAGCACCCAAATGGAGCTGCGGCGGATGTGCGGCGGGCCGTTTTCGACGTATCGGGTCAAGATGGGCCGGAAACGGTCTTGATCGAGCGTCATGGCCGTACGCAGGCTTTGCCAGGGTTCCCCTTGCGGCATGTTGGCGGCCGGGACGCTTGCGAGATGCGCGATCCTGTCTTCAAACCACTTCCGCATTTCGGGATAGTCCGCGTGCGCCATCAGGTTCAGGAGCTGGTTTGAGAATTGCGCCCATCTGGGGTCTTCGAAAAGGGTACCCAAGGCCTCGACGCATTTCGGCCCCCACGCCTTGGTATACCCGCCCAATTCCTGGATATTGGCCTGAACGCGATTCGCCACGATGACGGATTCGATGCTGGGCGTGAATCCGGGAAGGACTTGGCTCTCCCAGTTCTCCGGGGGCTGGACGGGAGGCGGAGGCGTAAGGCTGTAGGCAAGACCGCACAGAATCATCGAGATCGATGTCATGACCGGAATCCGTAAGCCCATGCCGCTCTCCTCCCCCTTGCCGGGCAGGCCAATGGTTCGTACAGCGATATAATATCAGGATACCCATGCCGGTTCCTTGGATGGCACAACAGATGCCGTTCATGAGAATGGCTTTGCCGGGAGAAACCCTGGCCTTGCCCGTTGTGGTGTATACTGGGTGGAACATGGGCCGGGAAAGGGACACGCATATGGCAGCAATTGTTCACGAATGCTGGGGTGATGGCGAGGTTGAGGTCGTCTTGTCTTTCCTCGACGCCCACGGGATAAGCGCCGCGACGAGTTCGCTTGCCTCACGGTCGGTGCATCCGTTCACGGTCGACGGAATGGGCAAGATCAGCATCATCGTGGAAGATGCCGACGCGGACCGGGCACGAGAACTTCTGGCCCAACACGAATTCGGCGCTTCCAAGGAAACGGCGGGCGAGGAACCCGATGCCTGAAAAGGTCAACGCAGTTTAGCACGGAGCGCGGCTAGTTGTTCCGCGAGCTGCGTGTTCAGGGGCTGATTACTGCCGGCATCTTTCCCCGTTCGCGTCTGGGCGCCGGGTTTTGCCTTCGCCTGCTCCCGGCGGGGTCTACGCTCCCTGCGGTTCCGTGGACGCTGCTCTCTCTCTTCGCGCTGTGGGGGTGCAGGCCGGTTTTCGGTCTCTTGTTTCGGCAACGGTTCGGGCGCTTGGCCCCCCTCGGCGGCGCGTTCCGTGACAGGGCGCTGACGCCGGGGGTGTTTCTTGCGCGGGGGTATCAACGCTTTCATGGACAAAGAAATGCGCGGCAGTTCCTTGTCTACCTTGATGACCTTCACGCGTACGATCTCCCCTACCTTGACAATCTGCCGGGGATCCTGGACGAACCGGTTGGTCAATTCCGAGAGGTGCACCAGGCCATCCTGATGCACGCCAATGTCTACAAAAGCGCCGAAATCGGTGACATTGGTGACTACGCCTTCCATGACCATCCCGTTTTCCAGCTGGTCGACCGAGGTGACATCGTCGAGGAACTTCGGGACCTTGAATTCCGTGCGGGGATCGCGCCCGGGCTTCAGCAGCTCACGGCGGATATCCGCGAGAGTATGCGTTCCGATCACATCGTCGGCAAATTGCATGAGGTCGAGGCCACTCAGAACTCTAGGCTCCTTGAGCAACTGGTCGACGCTCAGGTGGACCGTGTCGGCGATGCGTACGACTACGGAGTAGGCTTCGGGATGGATTCCCGTGGCGTCAAGAACATTTTCGCCATTCGCCACGCGCAGGAAGCCCGCGCATTGCTCGAACACCTTTTCCCCGATGCCATCCACCTCGAGCAACTGTGTGCGGCTTTTGAAAGCGCCGTTCTTCGCTCTGAATTCGACGATATTCTCCGCTACGTTTGACTGTACCCCGCTAACATACCGCAGCAGTGACACGGAAGCCGTGTTGAGGTCGACGCCCACCTTGTTCACGCAGGAGACAACGGTGGTCCGCAGACCTTCGCGAAGGCTCTTCTGGTTCACGTCGTGCTGGTATTGGCCTACTCCCACGTGGCGGGGGTCAATCTTCACGAGTTCGGCGAGAGGGTCCTGCAAGCGGCGCGCAATCGAGATCGCGCCGCGAATCGTCACATCGAGGTCTGGAAACTCCGCGCGAGCCAGCTTGGAGGCTGAGTAGACTGATGCCCCGGCTTCATTGACAAGGACCGAGAAAATGGTGTCCCGGTTGAGACGGCGCAATACGTCGCGAACAAAGACCGACACTTCCCGCGAACCCGTGCCGTTGCCGATGGCGACCGCCTGGACGTTGTACTTGTCAATAATCTCCACGAGGGTTTTCTCGGCGCTCTCCGTGTCGTTTTGCGGCGGGGTGGGAAAGATAGTCGTGTGTTCGCGGAGCTGTCCGGTCTGGTCCACCACGGCGAGTTTGCAGCCGGTGCGAAGGCCGGGATCGACGCCGACTACCGTGATCTGGCCTGCTGGAGCCAGGAGCAGGAGGTTTTCGGCATTTTCGCGGAACACGCGTATGGCTTCGGCCTCGGCACGTTCGCGGGCGATGCCGAGCACCTCGTTCTCGATCGAGGGCCGAAGCAGCCGGTTATACGAGTCGCGCACAATCTCTTTGAGGTATTTTTCGAATGGCGAGCCGGATTCTTTGAGGTAATGCTTCAGGATGTCCGCCATCATGTTCTCGTCGTCGATGACGAGTTCCATGCGCAGGACGCCTTCTTTGAGACCGCGCATGACCGCCAGCAGCCGGTGCGAGGGAATCTTGCCGATGGGCTCGGAGAAATTGTAGTACGTTTCGAATTTGGTCTTCTTGCCTTCGGCATTTTTCGTGGGGTGCGCCTTGATGATGCCCTCGTCGAGCATGCGTCCGCGGACAAGGGCGCGGACAGCGGCGTCGGTGCTTATGCGCTCGGCCACGATGAAACCGGCGCCCTCGAGGGCTTCTTCGGCCGAGCTCACAGCCTTAGCCGGGTCGATGTATTTTTCGGCGAAGATCTCGATGGCGCCTTCGAGAAGCAGTTGTTGCATCAGGAAATCGGCTAGAGGTTCGAGACCCTTTTCGCGGGCGGCCGTCGCTTTGGTGCGGCGCGTGGGTTTGAACGGCAAATACAAGTCTTCGAGGTGTGTCCGGTCGAAACACGCATCGATTTCGGCCCGTAGTTCGCCGGTGAGTTTTCCCTGTTTGTCGATTATGTCGAGGACACTGTCGCGCCGCTGAGCCAGGGACGAAAAATACTGGGCGCGCTCGTGAATTGCTTCAAGCCGCGTTTCATCGAGGCTGCCGGTCAGGTCCTTGCGGTAACGCGCAACGAAGGGGATCGTGGCGCCTCCCTCGAACAGCTCGATGGCGCGGGCAACCTGCTCCTCTCTCAGCGATACTTCCTGAGCAATACGGTTTATGAATTTGGACTCCAACATTCTACATTGCTCCCCATCTCCAATCAGGGTAAAAACGCGGCAAGTCTAGCAAAATGTCCTCCTCTTGTACAGCCGCCATGATGATACCTTCTCGCTCATGGGAACTGCACGCGAACAGCGACATCTTCCGCCATATTATCGAATGATACGAAAAACACACCTTCACTTGCATTATAGCGCTGATCAAGCGGAAGTGCGGGGGTCAATTCCACTTTTGCGGGTTCTCGGGGGGTCAGGACGAGCACCTTTGCGACGGTTCCCTTGGGGCCGCGTGTCTGAAACGTCATTGCTCCCTGGCCGCGGGATTCGTTTCGGAGCCGGGCGGAGGCAACGGCCACGGTCGGCAAGGGAAGGTGAGTTCTCCCCCACTTCACATCATATAGCAAGGCCACCTCGCCGGGATGAAGTGTCACCGTGTCCAGCAGTTCAAGTGAGGGGTCAAACAGGTCTATGAACGCCCCCTCGAGTTTCACGGGGTCGCGCGAGATGGATTCGTCCAGCACGACAAGGAGGACGTACGGCCCCCGCCGGAGCATCAGGTAGTGTTGCATCTCGAGCGCCGAACCCGTGATTTCCAGTGCTTGACGGACCCATTGCCGCACGCGTTCCGGGGCGAGGGGATCGCTCTGCAGTTTGGCGGGATGTTCATTCGCTACAAGCACGAACCCGTTGCCGGCGGGTTGAGGGTCTGACACACCTGCATTGACGTTCATGCGGCGGAACAGGTCGTCCTGGGGCGTTCCCGCGTCCGCACCCTGATGGTTCCACCACTCGCGAGCGCCGTGGTAGGGGTCGGAGCCGTCCCCAACGTACAGCAACACGCCGCCAGCCTTGACCCATCGCTCAATGGCCTCATGATAGGCGGGGTTCAAGGGTTTCTGCCCCTCGTAGGTGAGTAAGAGCACGCGGAAGGAGTCCAGTACGCCCTCGTGGACGACATTCTCCAACTGCACAGTTTCGAGGGGGATGCCCGCCTTGAGTAAAGGCAGTGCCAGGCCGTAGAAGAAGCCCATGGCACGATCGCTGGGCTGGGGCTGGGCGCGCTGAAACATCATCGTGTCGGATACCAGGATGCCAATTCCCCGGGTGCCGCAATCAAAGCTGACGTCGTCTTGCTTCATGTTGTTGAGGGCGTTGATGACGGTGAGAATCTCCGTAGCATAGTCGATGGGAATACCCTGACGGCCGCCGGACTGTACATCCATGTCGACCTTCGGGTACGTGCCCTTGAAAATGCGATTGGGCCATGGCATGACTTCGTAGCGGTAGACACCCGGCCACATGAGCGACGCCACGACAGTGCGCTCGTAGTTGCTCTTATAATCGTTCCAGCTGCGGTTTGGGTTATCTTCAACGGGATCGGCCAAGAACCACACTTTCCTGCCCGTGGGACGCACCATGGCCCACATCTGGCCGTACTCGAAGAAGGCGGTCTCGAAGGTGCGTTCTTTGGCGACTCCCTGATAAACATTCGGGGTCCGGGCGGTGCCTGTCCATACCTGCGCGATGTATCCGTCGAAATCGGGCAGATCGCTGAGGTGGGATTCCGGGCTCACGATACCCCAATGGGCGTAGTTGATGAGGCTGTGGGTGGGCACGTGGCACTCGACCTCGACGCCCTTTTCCCTGGCACGGGTCTTGATATGGGCGAACACTTCCTTGAGCGCATTGAAATACAGTTCGTACTTCAGTTTGCTTGCGCGGTATTGCGCATCGGGGCTCGAATCGGGCGGCTGCCATGTCTCGCCGTAAAACCGTTGCCACTCCGCTTTGAACCCTTCGCTCCACCCCGCCCGGGCCCAGTATTCGGGTTCTTCGAGATAGATTGCCGAGACGCCCAGGTCTACTGCCGGGTCCATGAGTTTCTTGATGTACTCGACGTACGCGGGTGACGGCACGTTGTAGCCGACGGTCGTGCTGTTGCCGTGCATCAGCAGGTCGCCGTTTTTGACCGTTTGAATCTCGTCGCGTTTCAGCTGGCCGCCGACCATGTAGTAATCGTCATAGCCGCCCCACGAGATGCCGGTCATCATGGCCGCCGTATAGCCTTTCGCGCGCCACTGCTCGACGCGTTCCTCAAGCGAAGAATTCACTCCATAGACCACCGCGACGTCGGAACCGATATCCAGTTCCGGCGCGTACGACGAACCCGTCTGGAAACATGTATAGTCCATCATGTGCGTCTCCGCGGGGTTCGCGAAGGACCCCGCCAGGCAGCAGACACAGGTGATGAGCGAAAGATTACGCTCCATGAAGTGTTTCTCCGTCAGCCCGCAAGACGACACCAGAACCTCACAATACCACGCGGGCGGCAGGCATTCAACGCGTTCCGGGCGGGCGCCGGCCCCCGGGAATACTCTTTTTTCGCAAGCGTTGCCCTGACGCGTTCCTGATGCTACCATCCGCGGAATGGAAACGCCACGCCTGAAGGTATCGGAACGCCTGCGCGAGATATTGTCGTATGACAAGTTCGCCGGGGCGGCGCCGCGCATTCTGATCCTGCAAAGTGAATACTGGGTGGACGGCGCCTGCATTCATGCGTGCCACGAGCTTGGATGGAAGGTCAAAACCGTCCCAACCGTGCTGGAAGGGGTGCTTCCCAAGGAGAACGTGGCGCGCTTGATCGCGGCCCTTGCGGAGTTCCGGCCCGATTTCGTCCTCACGGTGAATCTGAGCGGCATGGATGTCTCGGGCCTGTTTGCGCGCTTTTTTGAAGATGTCCGGGTACCCTACGTAACCTGGTTCGTTGACGACCCGCGCACGATACTCATGGACCGCACCGATTTCGCCTCGCCGTATGCCCTCGCACTCACGTGGGAGCGCACGTACGCGGCGAGTCTCGAAGCGGCGGGGTTTCCTGTGGTTGAGACCGTACCCTTGGCGGCGGATCCCCATGTATTCAATCGCGAACCGTGGGATGTGTGCGACACTCCGCCGTCATTCGTGGGGAACTCGATGGTATCGTTTGCGAACCGGGAATGGGACCTGCTCAAAGGGACCCCGGAACTCGAAACAGCGGTGCGCGAGAGCTTCGAGAGGGGACGCGTCACTCGGGAGAATTTCGGGAAGGGGCTCAAAACGCTCCTGGACCCGGCATATGTGGAAACACTGGATGCGGAACAACGCCGCCATGCGGAGATGCTATTCTTTGTGGAAGGAACGCGGAGGCTGCGTCATGCCTTGGCGGCGGCGGTGGCGCCCGACGGCGCAATCATGCGGGGCGACGACGGGTGGCGCATCGATTTCCCCTCCTCCGGCGGGCCTATCCATTACATGCAAGACTTGCCGGGTTTTTACAACCGGTGTGAAGTGAATCTCAACTCGACAAGCATCCAGATGGCTACCACCGTCAACCAGCGGGTGTTTGACTGTCCCGCCGCGGGCGGGTTTCTGCTCACCGACGGCCAGTCTGTGCTCGAAGAGTTGTTTGACACGGAAAGGGAAGTCGCGGCGTACCGTTCCCTGGACGAGTGCAGGGAACGGCTACGATTCTTTCGGGCGCATCCGAAAGCGCGGGTCGAGATTGCAGCTTGTGCTCGGCGCCGCGTGCTGGGAGAGCACACGTACGCCCATCGGCTCCGGCGTATTGCCGGGATTGTAAAGGCCCGCTTCGGCTGAGTGCCCTCGTCCGTGGGCTCCGGCCGGGTGCTTCAAACAGATTGCATGCAATTTTCGCACTGCAATGTTATAGTACCCATCATGAAGCTGACGCGAGAGGATAGAGACTGGCTCCGGCTCGCCTTGGTGCCGGGGGTGGGAACGGCGCATTTCATACGGCTGCTGGCCCGTTTCCGCACACCAAGTCACGTGTTCGAGGCGCCGCGGGGCATGGTAGCGGACTTGGTAGGCTCCAATCTGGCGGATCGCATCCGTCAGTATTCGGAAACCAACGAGGCCGCTGAACAGGAAGCCGCCATGGAGGAATGGGGCGTCACCCTCATCACCATGGAGAACCCCCGCTATCCGCTGCGGTTGGCTGAGATATACGACCCGCCGCTCTTGCTGTTTGCCCGTGGCGGACTTCCCGTGGACCAAGAGCCCTATGTGGCGCTCGTGGGTACGCGGCGCGCATCGCCCTACGGCATTCGCATGGCGGAGAAACTGGCTGGAGAACTCGCGGTCCGGGGCATCACGGTGGTCAGCGGCATGGCAATGGGCATTGACGCCGCAGCGCACCGGGGCGCACTCGAAGCGGGCGGCCGTACCATCGCGGTATTGGGATGTGGTGTCGATATTGTGTACCCTCCTCAAAACGAGGAACTTATGCGGGATATCGCAGCAAGAGGCGCCGTCATTTCGCAGTTCCCCATGGGAACTACGCCGAGCAAAGGGCATTTCCCCTACCGCAACCGAATCATCAGCGGGATGAGCCTGGGCACGGTGGTAATCGAAGCGCCCTTGACCAGTGGCGCGCTGATCACGGCACGGCAGGCGGCCGAACAGGGCCGCGAGGTGTTTGCCGTGCCCGGTCAGGCGGGAATGCACAACGCCGAGGGGCCTCATGCGCTGATTCGTGAAGGGGCGAAGCTCGTAGAGCGGGTCGAGGACATCCTGGTCGAGTTGGAACTGCCGGCCGAGTGTTTGCGCGCCGAACGTTCGGAACGCGAAGAGGCCGTTCGCGTCTCCGGCGCACCCGAACCTGCAACCGTGAAGCCGCAACGGTCGAGCACGCGCAATGCCGAGCCGTCTCCGGAGCCTGTCCCACGACGTGAACCGGCGCCATTGCCTATGGACGGCACGGAAAAGGCGATCTTGGAGGCGTTATCGCCCGAGGGTTCGTATGTGGACGAGATCGCGACATCCTGCAGACTGAGTGTGTCAGAGGCCCTGAGTTCGCTGACCATGCTTGAACTCAAAGGTCTGGTTCGGCAGTTCAGCGGCAAGCGCTTTGCCCCTCGATGAGCGCCTGGATTCAAAGCATTGCGGACAAGATCCGCCGGGGCGAGCCGGTTCCCCTCCCCCTTGCGGCACTCTTGAGCCTTGCCACTCCGGTGATGCGCGCAGGCATGCGCATGCGGCTTCGAAGACCGCGCGTTCGAGTCGATGCACGGGTCATTAGTCTTGGCAACATCACGGCGGGGGGCACGGGCAAGACCCCCGCGGTCATCGAACGGGCATGGAAAGAAATCGGAGCGGGCCATCGCGTTGCCGTTCTCACCCGGGGCTATGGCGCGCGGTCTGAAGAACCCATGGCTGTTCACGTGGGCAAGGGCTCGCCTGCGCTATGTGCCAGTCTGGGAGATGAACCCGCGCTCATTGCAACCAGGGTCCCCGAGGCCCTGATCGTACGATGTGCCGACCGTGTTGCCGCTGCCCGGAAAGCCATCGGTGAATACGATTGCGATACGCTGATTCTCGACGACGGTTATCAATACGTGCAACTCGAGCGCGACGAGAACGTGCTGGTGATCGACGCCACAAACCCATTCGGGAACGGGAGGCTCATTCCACGGGGCATTCTGCGCGAACCGCTCGAGGCCATGGCGCGCGCCACCCATATCATCCTCACGCGTTGCGATCAGGCCGATTCGTTCGAGTCAATCCTCGATGCCGCCGCAGCGTATTGTCCCGAAGCGCCCATTCGGCGGACGCGCCACGTGCCGTCGGTCCTGTGGCGGGTGTCCAACGGCGAGCAGTTGCCCCTCACGCGGCTTGCTGAAGAGAAGGTCTGCGCCGTCTGCGGCATAGGAAACCCGGAAGCATTTTTCAACACACTCGAGGAACTGGGAACGGAAATCACCTGCCGCATGGCGTATCCCGACCACAGCCCGTTCCCCGTCGAGACCCTGCCGCGTGATATGCTTGTGGTAACTACTGAGAAGGATGCCATGCGGCTCGAGGAACCGGGAACGAACATTGTCGCTTTGGGTATTGAACTCGAAGATATCGTCTGACTCCGAACGGAATTCCGGTTCCACTGGCAGCGCGAACAAGCTGTTTCATCGCCGTTTCCGGAAATATAAATGCAACACAATCTCAGATTTACGCTGATACTTCTTGCATGCGTGGGGCTGGTTGTCGTGTTGTGGCTCCTGTTGCATGGCGGGTCGAAAACGTCCAGCCCTGAGACTGGCGGGGTCGGTCCAGTGCCGGTCAAGCCCACGGACCGGCTGCCTGTTCCGCCAGCGCCCTCGCATCGTGCCTCCCAAGCAGGCCGCGTGGATACCGGCGTAATCGGGACGCGCAAGGCCGTTCTGTCAGCCCCGGAGGGCGAAGGCCGCATCCTCCCGGGCGTCGTTCTGGGACGGGTCCGGGGATATGACGGTCAACCTGCAGCCGATGCCGCGGTCGCGGTCCTTCAGACAGCCGGCGAGACTCCGTGCGGTCTTCTCAAACATCCTGTCCGCCGCGATGCGCGGACCAATCCTGATGGGGAATTTGAGATTGCGAATCTGACCTTGGGCAATTATTCCGTTGTTGCGCGCACCGAGGGCTTTGCCCAGGCCGGAAAAGCGTACCTGTCGGTTGAACAACCCATTTCGGACCTCGACATGAAACTGACCGCTTCGAGCCATGTCTCGGGGGTCGTGCACGATGCCGCCGGGCAGCCGCTTGGCGATGTGACGGTATGGGCGCTGCAACCCGTGGGCGCGGAGCGGTTCGGGTTGTCCCGGACCGCGCTGCAGTCCGGAGGGTTGGATGCGCGATGGCTGGTGATGCCCGACTCCGCGGCATCGGGCGCTGACGGTCACTTTGAGTTCTCGGGGTTGCCCCAAGCGCCCACTTACGTGTTGGCGGTACCCCAAAACGCTGCCGCGTCGCTTGCCGGTCCCACCCAGCCCCCGTTTGATGGGCTTGATATCGAGGTGACGCGCGGCGGGGCGCTGGGCGGCAGTCTAGTGCTCGGCGAGACTGGGGAACCGGTCCAAGGCGTGGCGGTGGTCGCGAATGGCCCGACAACACAGGAGCGCTTCGAGTCGGTCACGACAGCCGAGGGCCGCTTCGATTTTTCCGCGCTGCGGCCCGCTGCCTACGAATTGGCCCTCGCGGATGAGCGATACGCCCTTGCCCAAGGCGCTACCCTGCGGGTACAAGTCCGTGAAGGCGAAACCGACGGCAGCCTGGTGCTGCGCGTCGTTCCGGCCGCGAGTGTGTCAGGAGGCGTCTATGACAAGGAGTCTGATGAACCTCTGCCGGACATGTATGTGGCTGCGCGCGGCGAGGGGAGTGTCTCCAGCATGACTGTAGAGACCGGCTCGGACGGCTCGTATGCCATCACCGGCATGGGGCCGGGCGATTACCGGATATTCGTAGTGGCGCCGAGCCTCCGCTACGCCCGGGCTTCCGGCCTGGCCAATGAGGCATCCGTTTCGCTGCAACAGGGGCAAACGCTTGAAGGACTTGACTTCCGCATCCTCTTTGGCGCAGTTGTTCAAGGTTACGTGGTGGACGAAGCGGGCAGCCCTGTGCCGTACGCGGATGTGACTTTCAGCACCACTGAAGGGTCGCGCGTGGAGGCGGAGAAGACCGATGCCCAAGGCCATTTTGCCTGTGCAGGGCTTACGCCCGGCCTCCGGCTCATGCTCCAGGCGCGAAAACGGCGCCTGATTTCCCCCGAACCGGTGCCGGTTGAGGTCCCCTCGCAAGGCGTCTCGAACGACGTGACCCTTGTTGTTGCGCCCGGCGCGACGGTTCAGGGCCAGGTGGTTCGGAGTTCGGGCACGCCGGTGGAAGGCGCGCCGGTTTTCATCACGGCAACCCAGGCGTCCTATTTGCGCATTAACGACGTGCAACCTTCGGGCAGGGAAGGAAGTTTCATCTGGGATGGGCTCCCGGGAGGAGATTTCATGGTGGGCGTCGTGGCCAGAGGCTTGCCAGAAGGCGCTCCCCGGCGTCCGAATGTCGAGGTAAGCGTGGCATCCGGGGAGCAGAGTGCCCCCGTGAAACTGGTCTGGGACGGCGAACCAGGCGAACAGGCCTCTTTGGAAGCAGGCGAAACAGGGGATCTATCCATTCGCGGCCGCGTGACTGACCAGGAAGGGAATCCCGTCTCCGGCGCAGATATAAACGCGCGTTCGGCAACCGGATACTCGCATTCAGCCAAGTCGTTTCACGATGGCGGTTTTGAAATCGCGGGGGTCGCATCAGGGACCTATTCCCTGCGCGTTTTTCACAAGGATTTCGCGGCTGCGGAACCTCGAGACGTTCAGGCGGGTGTGAGCAACCTGGCGGTGGTGTTGCAGCCTCCGGCCACAGCCTCGGGCCAAGTCGTCGACGCGGCAACCGGTCAACCCATCCAGGAATTTCAGCTGGCCCAGGCTTCCGCGAGATACCTTGAGCGTGAGGCATCCGGCCCATCCGTGGGATGGAATCGCATATTTGATCCTGAGGGGCGGTTCTCCGTGGATGTGGGTATTGGCCGTGGCGCCGGCGTACTCATCGCGAAAGCGGAGGGTTACGCGCCGGAGCAGTTGTTGCTGGGCGAAGTCGCCCCTGGACAGCAAATCACCAACCTGGTATTTCGCCTGCAGTCGGGCGCCATTGTGGAAGGAACCGTGAGTGACGCCGCCGGAAACGCCGTCTCCGGGGCGTCCATCTATCAGGGAAGCCAAGAACGCAGGGGTGCGGCAGTGGCGCGTAGCGACGCAGGTGGCGCGTTTCGCGCCGAGGGCCTTGAGGCAGGGTCCGTGGAACTCACCGCGTCGCATCCCTCATATGCCCCGGAGACCGTAACGGTAACTACCCGCCTTGGGGCCGTCACACGGGCTGACTTTGTGCTGAGCGTCGGGGGGGCGGTCGAAGGATATGTTACGAAAGGCGGACAGCCGGTCAACAGGCAGACGGTCTCGCTTAACGTTGGCGACCGGAGCGAAAACACTGTCACGGGAACAGATGGCTACTACTCGTTCGAACGCCTTCCCGCAGGCGAAGGCAGCGTGGTCGTCAATCGGCGCGACGGCACGAGTTCGGCCTCACAGTACCTGCGCGTCAAGCGTTCAATCATTATTGCCGAGAACAGCGTAACGCGAGTCGATTTCGAATTTGCGGGTGAGAATGCTGTTGTGGAGGGCGTGGTGACAGTTGAAGGGGGGCCTGCTTCCCAAGCGTACATAATGTTGGGCATCGAGTCCGGGGGCGGCGACCAGCGCACGGGGACGAACGTCGATGCGAACGGATACTACCGCGTCGAGAACCTCTCCCCCGGTTCGGCAACCCTCGAGGTCTCGTTGCGCGGTGGGCGGCAGAGGCGCATAAAGACCTTCTCGTTCGAGCTCCAGGCTGGACAACGCTTGCGGCAGGATATCGATTTCGGACCGGTCGCCAGCATCAGAGGAACGGTGCGGGGCGTACGGAAAGGCGAACAAGCACATGTTGCCGTGCTCCCGGGGAAGGTCGAAATCGAGAAGCCGACGCTTGAGGATGTTCAGGCCTTCGCCGCGTTGGTTTCCGGCTACACACCAGTTTCCCCGGAGGGGACATTCGTGGTCGAGAACCTGGAACGCGGCACCTACACCGTCGTTGGCGTGGCGATTGCCGGCACCCCCGAAACCGAATATGAGGCCTTCATGAACGCCCGTTACGTGAGCCAGGTCATCGAAGTTGACCCCGATAGCTCCATCGAGATCACGCTCGATCTGTAATCGCGTGCACGCGTATGTTCTTCGCGGCCTGAAGAGGCTGTTTTCCCCTCGTTTGTGTGTTCAGAGCACAGTGGAACCAGAAGATGGCATCACATGGAGCCTCAGAGAACCCCGAGAAGAAAGACGATGGAGCCTGCGAGTCTTGGTGGAAAAGCATCTTTCTTTCCATGCCTCTGCAGCCCCGCGTGAGATGGCATTTCAAGGCGGATTCCGCCGGGCCCGGCCGCGGCCGGAGAATCGTGATCGGTGAGCGTGTTGTAGGGGTTCCTAGGACATGTCGTTTGGGACATGCTTGCACAAAATCATAGGGGTTCCCCCCTACTTTGCCGCGTCGAAATGTCTGTTCGCCCCCTGAACACGTTGTGGCAGAGAGCGTGGCCGCATGTTTTCCGAGAAATTCCCATGGTTCCTGCGCTTTTCCAACATATGGGGCCTTGTATTATTTCTGCATATGTGATACTATAGAAACTTCAAGAGGGTTGCGGTACTGCGTCTCTTGAGGTTCCATCGCACCGAGAGGGAGATGCGCCATGTGGGCGTACACGGTTCGACTATCGCCGGACGCGGCGAAAGTGTGGGAGATGAACCCCACCAAGCGGAATGGCACATCCTGGAGAAACTGTCAGCTGGCTTCGGCGTCGCTTCGAGCTCAGGTCTACGGGTGCCATACGTTCTTCATTGTTTCCCCTGAAGGCGACTTGCTCGCCCAGGGCGACACCGGCTATGTCGCGGATAAGAAGCCCCGAGCATGAGATCCGGACGCGGTCACGGCTCAAGCGCCTTTGAGTTCGCGTGAGTTCGGCAAAACGGCATGGCGCAGTCGCAAGGAGTGTGGATGCAGTTTCGCGTTACCTACGCCAAAGAAGCCCCGCCCGTCATTTCTTCTCTTCCCGTGGGAAATGCCCTACCGATGCTCTGTCACCCCGCCGCCTCCGCGCGTGCATTTTTCGAGTTTACAACATTCCTTGATGCAACGGCTTCTTGAAGGATTTGTGGCCCTTCTCTACACGTATCTCCGGGAACGGGACATTCATGCGGGCAGACGACAAGTCCGCGGCGTCTAGTACTCTTCAGAGTATTCGTCGTCCCAATCGTGCTCGCGCCGGGAACGCCGCTCGAAGCCTTTCTTGGGTTTTTCTGCTTCGTTGTCTCTTTCGTGCAGGTCCAAACGGTCCTTGCTCTTGGATTTGCGGCGGCGTTGCCGTCGCTGCAGCGATTCGTCATCCCAGCCATACTCATCCGAGAAATCGTCCGCGGGGATCATGTGCCCATCTCCTTTCCCCAGAACCACGAACTCATATTAATTGTACTTGACAAGCAGCGCAAATCAACTATTCGTCCCATGTTTGAACCGTATTCCCAGAAACCGGTACACGAGTCTTGCAATCGTAAACTGCGGATACAGGATTCCTTTAATAGGTGCGAGTTCCGTTACATCCATACCGACTACTTCGCGCGCGGAACACAATCTGTGAAACAAACCCTCCACATGCGCCCAGTTCAATCCGCCCGGCTCAGGGGTCCCCGTCGCGGGGATGACCGCAGGGTCGAATACGTCGCAGTCCAAGGTGATGTATACGCGTTCGCGGCACGCCCCTATCACCCGTTTCATCCAGGAATCTTCCCCGGACGGGGGTGCGAGGATTTGATGGGCATAAACGACCGGCGTGCCTAGAGCGTCAGTCTTTTGGCGTTCTTCGATTGCCTGGCTGCGGATTCCTGCCTGGACGAGATGCTTGTGGAAATCCAGCACGCGCGCCATCGCGCAGGCGTGATTCCAGCGTGAACCCTCGTATTCGTCGCGGAGATCACTGTGGGCATCAAGCTGGAGGACGGTCAGGCCGCCGTAAGCCTCGCAGTGCGCCTGGATGGCGCCTATCGTTGAAGTATGTTCACCACCAAACGTTACGACGAACTTACCCTGGCGAATCCAGTATTCGGTTTCGTTCTTAAGAGTGCGCGCGAACTGTCTGCCGTCCTTTTGGCCGGGTTTCATCGGAGCGAGCGTGGCGATACCCCCGAGGGACGCGACGGGTTCCCTGTCCAATGCCGCGTCAAACAACTCCACCTGATGCGATGCCTCGATAATCGCTTGGGGCCCTTTGGCTGAGCCTGTTCCGTAAGAGGAGGTGCGCTCGAAGGGTGCTTGCTGGACAACCACGGAAGCCGTCCGGATATCCGACTGGCTCCGGTCCAACGCAAGATAATTCTTTGAGGTAGGCAGTGCGTGCCGCATGGCTGCTAATCTGAATGGCGGTCCAATTCCTCAAACACAGCTTTCATGAGCAGCGGCCAGACCAGCGTGGCGTCGGCGGCGACTTCCGCATACTTACCGCCGTCCTCGGGCGCCGCGAATTTGCCCCAGCTCACGCCCTCCGAATACGTGCATCCTGAGAGGCCGCCCCAGTGTACCGGCTCGGGGCAAATGCGCACACCGTATTGAAACCGCGCCTCGGGGAGCCTGATTCCCAGCCGGGCGGCCGTGATGTCATAGAACGGGGCAACCTGCTGGGCCCAATTTCGAGGCACGCCGCCGCCAATGGTAAAGATTCCCAGTCGTTTGGCGCGGCCCACGAAACGGGCATACGCCTGAAGGTCCACAAACGGATTGAAGGGAGGCACGGCTGTGAAAACCGCTTGCGGATCGACGGTCGAACCTTCTTCGATCCCCAGTTTGTTCATAACGGCCTTCATGGCCCAGGTGGCGAAATCTAGCCCCAGTTCGCTGTCGGTAAATGCAGGGATAAAGACAGGGACATTGCGTTTGTAGGCGCTGCGCAGAATGCCGGGGCCTTCGTCATTTTGGTCGAGGCGCCGGCCTATTGCGTGACAGAAGGACGCGGAGGACCACACCCCGTCGGGCGGGTCCTCCGTCGTCAGTACGTCAGCCACCAACTCGGCTACCGAGTTGAGGTTCGTCTCCATTTCCAACGTGTCGTAAATGCGGTTATATCCTTTTTCGAACAACTCCCTGTCGTTCGTGTCCGGGTTCACCGCATAGTGTGTCAGGCCTATGGATTCAGTGAGACCATGCGCCATGAGCGCTCCCGTTGCCACGATCACGTCGACCAAACCGCGGTCCAGCATTTCACACACGATGGACCCCTGTTTAGCGACGGTCATGGCCCCGGAGAGGGTCAGGACGAGGCGGCACTCTTCATCCCGGGCCATTGTCAGAAGGGTATCGAAGGCGAGACCGAGCTGCCGGCCTCCGAACGCCGTTCTGCCCATGCCCCGTGCGAGATCCGCGAACGACTCGACCGAGTCCAAGCGCAGGCTCTCGAGCGGGGTTAAACCGTCTTTTCTTCCGTCATGCAGTTCTCGTGAGGACACCAATTCCCTCTCGTTCCAAAGACGGTAGCACGGTGCCTTCTTCGGCGTCTTCGTTCACCGCGAACCTCCCCGCCTCGCGCACCTGGACATCGCCCAGGTTGAGTTCTTCCTGGAGATAGAAGAACACATCGCGGGGGTTGGTCTTTCCGCAGGTGAACACATCCATGGCAATCAATCCCAAATCCGCATAGGAATGGGCAGAGCAATGACTCTCATCGAGCATTACTACTGCGGCGAATCCGGGGGGGGAGTCCTGGCCAAACTTGTACCGGACTTGTGAGATTACGGTCGCGCCGGCGCGTTCCGCGGCGCGTGCCATGGCATTCAGGACCAGCTTGTCGTTGAGGCACACTTCACGTGCAACATTCCGGCAATCGATCAGTAGATGTCTTCCCTTATACAACTCATAAACCCTCCTTGTCGCATGTAGATGCGTCGTGCCGCCTTACGCACTACTCCTTGCTCAAGGGAGGC
>DAOLNV010000071.1:0-4894 GCA_035416745.1 Candidatus Hydrogenedentota bacterium
GGCTATTCCTTGCCCCGGCCATCGAACCAATACGTTTGAAACTCCTCGAACGCGCACGCGAGGGCGTCAACATGGTCTGGCGGCGTGGGCGGATAAATGCCCGCAATGAATTCGAGCCCGCCTTGTGCCGAGCCGAGCAGGCGCACCTCTTCTTCGATCAACTCGCGGATTTCCTGCCGCGTGCCGAAAGGGATGATGCGCTGCCGGTCGACATCCAGGCGGATGCACAGGCGCCCCTTGAGTTCCCTGCGCAGGTTATCGATGCCGTTGCAGAGGTCCTGCGGATTGATGATCGACACCCCGGCGAAGATCAGCTCATCAAGGAGGTCCATGATGTATCCGTCGCTGTGCAGCATTACATGACATCCCTTTTCGCGGCAGGGTCTGATGAGCCTCTCGTACGTGGGCGTGCAATAGGTGTGAAACATGGCAGGGCTGATGATTGAGGAGGTCTGGCTGCCAAGGTCCTCCCCGATGGACACGGCATCGACATTCATGGCGAGGTATTGGTCGATAAGCACGCGGTTATGGCGGTACAACACCTCGATGAGGTCCCACAACGGAGGCTCCCCCGTCGCCATATCGATCATCATGTTGTCGAAGCCGCGCAGGTAAGTCAGCCGCATGAAGAAGAAGCCATGGGGAAGCCCGCCCCAAGTCAATTCGCCCTTCGCGTTCGCCGTTTCGATGTCACGCCGCGCCTGTGCCCAGTCCATGGGGCCACGGTCCGCGGTTATCAGCGGATTAGGGACCTGCCACGTCTCAAACGCCGCCCAGGAAGCCAAGGGATGCTTCGTCACCACGCCCTCAATGCCATTTGTATCCGAGAGCCAGACGCACCCCCACGTGTCCTCGAACGGCACGCCCGCGGTGTGGGCTGGTCCGAAGTCGAAGGCGTCCCAGTCGCGTTTTCCCTTTTCAAAATCCGGCCAGATGCGGGGATGTCGCGCCACCACGTCCTCCATGGCGCCTCGCCACTGGTCCCAGGAAGCGTTTGACAGGTAGATGTGCATCGGGGTGTATTCGGGATAATGAAACGAGGCATTTCGCAGGTAATTCTCCCGATACGTCAGCGCCATACGGTTTTCCTCCGCGTATTGATGCCTGGTGTTGCCCATTGTAGACGAACCACAGGCGTAAAGACATCAGCCGGGTTCGTGAACATGGACGGATTTGGCACGGCTCCGCGGAATCGCCTAGAATAAGCCCTCGAAAACGAGGGTCCGGGGCAGCCGGCGCACAGGGCCAGCGCAAACCAATCCCCAAAACGCATGGTGACGAGGAGGCCACGCATGACCGCACGACGCAAACCCACCCGCAGACACTTTCTTGCCGCGGCCGCCGCTGCCGTTGCCGCGCCGTACTTCGTGCCCGCAAGAGCCTTCGGGGCCAACGACCGCGTCAACATCGGCTATATCGGCTGCGGACGCCGCGCCGACGGGCTTCGAGGAGTGCCCGGCGACGCCCATGTCATCGCACTGGCCGACGTCAACAAACAGCGCCTGCAGGATTGGGCCAAGGGGAAACTGGGCAGAGACTACGGCATCACGGACGACAAGCTCTTTCAGGACTACCGGGAGATGCTGGGGCTCGAGGATCTGGATGCGGTTATCATCTCCTCGCCCGACCACTGGCACGCGCTGCACTCGATTCACGCCATGGAAGCGGGCAAGGACGTGTACGTCGAAAAGCCCATGACGCTTACCATCCGGGAAGGGCGGCTGATGGTCGACGCGGCGCGCGCTCACGGCCGCATCTGCCAGGTCGGAAGCCAGCAACGGACCATGCAGGAGAACCGTGTTGCCTGCGCCCTGGTTCGCGCGGGCCGCATCGGAAAGGTCCACACGGTGCATACGGAGAATTATCCCAGCCCGTGGGAATGCACCTTGCCCGAGGAGGAGGCGCCTGAGTACATCAATTGGGACATGTGGTGCGGCCCCACGCAATACCGGGGCTACCATGAAAAGCTCTACACCCCGCGCGGCGGCCAACAAGGCCAGGAGTGGGGATGGATCTCGTTCCGGCCTTATTCCGGCGGCGAGATGACCGGCTGGGGCGCGCACGGGCTCGACCAAATCCAGTGGGCATTGGGCATGGACGCTTCGGGTCCTGTCGCGGTCTGGCCCCTGCTCGATCAGGAACCCGCGTTTGACGGCGTGCACCAGGGGCCCCGGTATCCCGTCCACATGCGTTATGCCAACGGCACCGTGGTGAAGCTCGACAACCAGGGCGCCCCGGGCGGCGGCTGGTTCGAAGGCGACGAGGGCGAGCTCAAAATCGACCGCGGACGTTACGTGATAAAGCCCGACACCCTGGACGACGCGTTGCCCGAGCTCGAACCCCTCTCGTTCGTGGGCGACACCAATGAGCACATCGCGAACTGGATTCAGTGCATACGCACGCGCCAAACTCCCAACGCCGACGTCGAGATCGGCCACCGGACGACCACCGTCTGCCATCTCGGCAACATCGCGCGCTGGCTGAAACGCGAAATCACGTGGGACCCGGTGACCGAGACGTTCCCGGGCGACGACGAAGCCAACAGCTACCTGGATCGTGAGCGCCGCGCCCCCTGGACCCTGGGCTGACGGCAGGTCGAGCATGACTGAACGGAAGGAGATTGGATTCCGATGACCGCTTCGGAGACCGTGTTTACGCGCAACAACATGGATGCGATGCGCGCGGCCGTGCGCGAAACCGTCGAGCGCACGCCTCTGACCGACATTCACACGCATCTCTACGCGCCCGCGTTCGGCAAACTCTTGCTCTGGGGCGTGGACGAACTGCTGACGTACCATTATCTCATCGCGGAAGTGGTTCGTGCGTCGCGTATCGAGCCGGCGGCGTTTTACGCGAAGAACAAGCGGGAACAGGCCGATTTCATCTGGCAAACGCTGTTTCTGGAGCGGTCCCCCTACAGCGAGGCCTGCCGGGGCGTGCTCACGGTGCTCGATACGCTGGGACTTGACGTGGCCTCGCGCGACCTCGCCGCGTACCGTGCCTATTTCGCCCAACAAACCGTCGAAGGCTACATCGACACGGTTTTCGAACGCGCCAACCTGAAATCGGTGGTCATGACCAACGACCCGTTCGACGACGCCGAGCGTCCCGTGTGGGAGTCGGGCATAGAGGCCGACAGGCGGTTCCACGCAGCGCTGCGCATCGACCTCGTCCTGAACAACTGGGCGAGCGCCTGCGCACGCCTCAAGGGATGGGGGTACGGCGCCGATGAAACCCTCAGCAAGAAGGCGTTGGCGGAGACCCGGCGTTTTCTTGCCGATTGGCTGAAAAGAACCAAGGCCTTGTACATGGCGGTATCGCTGCCGCAGGATTTCGCGTTCCCGGAAGAGTCGCCGCGCGCCAGGCTCATCGCCGAGTGCATCATTCCCGTAGCCAGAGAATACAACGTGCCCTTCGCCATGATGATTGGAGTCAAGCGCGCCATGAATCCGGCCTTGAAACTCGCCGGCGACGGCGTGGGCAAGAGCGATGTGGGAGCTGTCGAGCGCCTGTGTGTATCGTATCCCGATGCGAAGTTCATGGTGACCATGCTCGCACGCGAGGATCAGCATGAACTGTCCATCGCGGCGCGCAAGTTCCCGAACCTGTTTCTGTTCGGGTGCTGGTGGTTCCTCAACGTGCCGGGCATTATCGAAGAGATGACGCGCATGCGCTTCGAGCTGCTGGGGACATGCGTCCTGCCTCAACACTCGGACGCGCGCGTGCTCGACCAGGTCATCTACAAGTGGAGCCACTCGAGGGCCATCATCGCAAACGTGCTCGCCGACAAGTACGCGGACCTGCTGCGAACGGGCTGGGCGCTGAAACAAAGTGAGCTCGACCGTGACGTTGCCGGCCTGCTCGGCGGCAACTTCTGGGATTACCTGAAATAAGCGCGGGACGGCGCCGTCCAGGAAAAGAGGGCCTATGTTCGTTTACCCTGTGCGCATTACGTTGCATGACGCCGACGCGGCGGGCGTGTTGTTCTTTGGGCGTTATTTCGCGCTGGCGCACGACGCCTACGAGGCCTTCCTCGACTCGCACGGGCTGAACATCGGCCATCTGATTCAAACCACCGATTACATCATCCCCGTAGTCCATGCTGAAAGCGATTACCGGCGCGCCTTGTTTGTCGGCCAGCAGGCTACGATCCGCTTGCGTGTCGTAGACCTGCGCAGCCGGACCTTTGCCATTGCCTACGAATTCCTCAATGCCGAGGGCAGACTGGCTTGCACCGTCCGCACCGTCCACTGTGCCGTTAACAAACAGAGCCGTAAAGCCGTCGCCCTTCCCAAGGAGGTCGTCACGGCGCTGAAATCCGAGGTGGAGCCGGGTCAGCTGGTCTAGAAACGGACCCGCGTGCGCATATGTCGCGTAGGAGTAAGCGTTCCCCGGAGAATCGCTGTGGAGGTGCGGTCATGCCTGACGAAACACCTTGGCACGATGACGACAAGTTCTGGGCCCTTTTTCACAAATGGGGTTTCTCCGAGACCCGGTGGGCGGCCGCCGGCATTGAAGCCGAGCACGTGCTGGCCCTGACCGCACAAACGCCGCCGCTCGACGTGTTGGACATGTGCTGCGGCGTCGGCCGTCATTGCATCGCTTTCGCCAAGCGCCAGTGCCGCGTGGTCGGCGTCGATCGGACCACGTTCTATCTGGCGGAAGCGCGGGCGAGAGCCGAGGGCGAGGGCGTCTCTATCGAATTTGTCCAGGATGACATGCGCCGGTTCGCGCGGCCCGGCAGCTTCGACCTGGCACTGAGCCTGTACACATCTTTCAGCTATTTCGAAGCGCACGAGGACAATATGACGGTGTTGCGCAATCTGCACGCATCGTTGCGTCCCGGCGGCATGCTGGTCATCGAAATGATGGGAAAAGAGGTGCTCGCCCGCAA
>DAOLNV010000071.1:4994-26544 GCA_035416745.1 Candidatus Hydrogenedentota bacterium
TACGACCAGCACGCCGAACGCCTGGTGACGGTCTCGCATAAGTAGCCCTCCGAATACCCGGCCGGTTCCGGTTGTACTTGGCTCTGGAGGAAATCAGGTTGAAGAAAGAGACCGAAGACCGGCTTCTGGGCATGGCAGGAACCTTGATCGCATCCGCAACTCTCTTCGTCGCCGGATTTGCGGGTGGATTCATGGTCTCGTTCCGTTTCTTCTTCATTCATATGGATACGGAAAGCCCCTGGCCGTATGTAGTCGTGGGGTTGGTCGCGGGGGTAATAGCAGCGTTCATTCCATTCACCATGAGAGCGGCCGGGGCTGGAACCCTCGAGGAAGTCCGCCGCAACAGCCGGGAACGGAAATAGGCGCATCAGGACCGGTTTCCCGCGGCAAGACCTGCCGCAGCGCGTTTGGCTGACCGCCGGAGACGGCGCTCTTGCCGGCGGGATAGCGCTCGGCAAGTGCAGAGCCGAAGCATATCGAGCGGGCGCCGGGCGGTTCCAGGCGCGGCACACTTCTTGGGTCTGTCTTGGGACTCTTCCACCTCAACCCGGAAGACCCTGCCATGCGTTTCCCGCAGGAAAGCCGCGGCGTGCTATGCTCACGACTGGTGCGATCAACGAGGCATCTAACGGAGGAGCTGTACCATGGCGCCGCGAACGCTTCGCGTCCTGGCCGGAGGGCTGGTGCTTGTTGCCGCATGCCGCGCGCTGTGCCAGGAGAATCCAGGACAATATGAAACCAACCCGTTCGTCATCGCCCTCGATATCCCCGGCCCCGAGGACAGCGCCGGCGGCATCGTCACCGCTGACCTGAGCGATGATGGATTGATGGACTATCTGGTGACCGTCCCGGGACATGTGGCTGCGTACGCGCATGACGGATCGAAACTGTGGATACACGCACTCGACGTCCAGGTCGGGGGCTCTTCCGAGCGCGAAGGCCTGCCCGGTCATTGCGGACCCGGCGTGCAGGCCGCGGACATCGACGGCGACGGCAAGACAGAGGTCCTCTATCTCACGAAGGACGGCATGCTCCATGTCGTGCAGGGCAAGACCGGGGATCAGAAGTGGTCCGCGAAGTTGCCCGTCCCGGATGGCGCGGAACGCTGGGAACATGCCGTCGTAGCCAACTTTCGCGGCAACGGCGACCGGGACATTCTGCTCCAGGCCACCAATCGCGACGGTTACCGGATGGGGCGCTATGTCGCGGCATTCTCCCTCGATGCGGTCGAGAAGGGCGAGACGAAACCCCTCTGGCAGCGGGACGATTTCCTGGCCTGCGCCCACAACGGGGCCCGGGTCGCGGATCTGGATGGCGATGGAAAGGACGAGGTGCTTAGCGGAATGGTCGTGGGTTCGGACGGGGCGGTACGGTGCCAGATCCCGCTGCGCGGGCACGTGGACTCGATCTTCATAAACGACGTTGTGCCGGAAAAGGCCGGGCTGGAGGCGGTTGCCCTGGAAGAAGGCGGCGGAGACGAAGGCAACCGCGTATTCCTGTTCAACGCCGACGCCCTCCTTTGGGAAACGCACCACGAGCATTGGGAGCCGCAGAATGCGGCCATCGGCGAGTTCGCCCCCGCACAGCCCGGCATGGAGCTCTGGTGCCGCAGCCGTTTCGACGAGCACCAGAAACCGTTCGTCTTCGACGCCCAAGGAAAGCTCCTGAGCCAGTACGCGATGGACGACGTTGCCCCCGAAGGATGGACTGTGAAGGGCGTAGAACTTATCTGGAGCATCGACTGGACGGGCGGCCCCAAGCAGTTCGCCGTCGCGAAAGAACGCCATACCTCCGGGAATGTCGCGATCTTCGACCCGGTGAAAGGCACGTTTGATACCATATTCGACGAGAAAGCCGACCGGCTCTATGTGGCGGATGTGTCGGGGGATTGGCGCGAGGAAATCGTGGTCCTGGCAGCCAACGAAATCCACGTCTACCACAATGCCGCCGAGAACGCCAATCCGGACCATCCCCGGTTGTGGGACCAACAACATTACCGCCGCAGCAAGATGACCTACAATTATTACAGCCCGTGACGGCCTTGCCGGGCACGATCCTGCCGCCGCGCCCGGCTCTCCGACGTGCTACCTGGCCTGTCCGGCGCGGCCCACGGTGTCCGTAGGCCCCGTGAAGCCCGGACCGCCCGCCGCGACATAGCCATGGCTCGCCCCGCTCTCGTCAGGACTTACCCAGAACGCATACAGGCTTCCCTGTTTGAGATGAAAGCGGAACCGCACGGGTTTCCCAGCGAACGCGGCAAGGTCGCCGCCGGATTTCCATGCCACCTCCCCGCACGTGGAATCGGCCGTCACCGGCACGCACTCGTCCTTCATAAACCCGGGTTGCGGCACGCCGGACACATCGCAGACCTCGACCCGCAGTTCGCCTCCGTCCGTTTTCGCGTTCACGAACAACCGTTTTCCGGAGAAGCGAACGGGGCGCGTGAGCAATATGCCCTCGGCTTCCCCCGCGTCCATCGAGACAAACCCGTCGCGGCGCAGCGTAGCAAGGCCCGTCGCGCACACCCCCGAGGACGGAAACCCCTGCACACCCCGGCGGCCGCTGACATAGAAGTAGAGCTTGTCGCCGATAACGAGGCAGCACCCGCCGGCGGACTGCACGTTGCCCCAGTTCCAGTCGCCGTAGTGTTCGGACACGGAAATGAACGGTTCGTGAGTGGGGCGGTACCAGTGGAAGCCGTCGCGCGTATAGCCAATGCACAGCTCGTTGGGTTTCGCGCGGTCCTTGGGCTGTCCGCGCCAGATGTCGAACATGCCGATGATCACGCTCTCGTAGGCGGCCGCATCGAGGTTGTACAACTCGCAGGGCGTGTTGAGGTCCGCGCGCGGCGGATCGAGGGTATCCGCCCCGACCCAGAACGGCGGCCCGCCCTTTTCCCATTTCGCGCCCTCGACGAAATCAGCGTGCTCGTGGTAGCGCCTGAACCGGCCCAGACCGTCACCGGGGTAGTCTCGAATGCCGTACACCCACACTTTCCGGAAGGGGTTGTAGAACATGGTGCTGCGATCGCCCATGGGCCCGGTTTGCGCCACCGGGTCTCCCCAGTGAATCCCGTCCGATGACCAGAAGATTTTCGGAGGAGCGCCCTTCAGGTAGGCAAACATCTTGTACCGCTTCGCAGGGTCCTTCTCGAACAGGTCCAGCCAGATCGTGTTCGAGTCGCGGCCCAGATTCTGGACGATGTTGGTATCGGGCACAACGTCCAGGAGCGGCTTTTCCCAATGAATGCCGTCCTTCGAGGTGGCGTAGCAAGTCGTCTTCACGTAGCCGCCCATATACCACATTTTGAACAACTGCTCGGCGGGGTCGTACCACACGCCATCGCTGAACGGCATGGCCGTAGGCGCGGGCTTGCCCTGCGACTCGGTGTCGCTCTCCCACGCCTTGTCCGGCGCCAGCACGGGATTCTCGGGCCAGTACTCGGCGGCATGATGGGTGCGCGCCAGACTCGTCTCCGCGACGAGGAAGTCATCCACGAAAAGCTGCCTGCCTACATCGATGGGGATCACTTCCGGCGGATTCTCCAGATAGGGTACGGGCATGGGCTCGCGGCTGAGGGGCCGGTCCGGCGGCCACACCTCCGGCAGCCGAATGCCGTTGTAGAGCAGTTCTCCCCCTGTATCCTCTTCCCCGCCAAACGCCATTGGCCCCGCAGTGACCCCGCAAACAAGCACAATCACCCATACACAAAGCAACTTGCCCGGAATTACGCTGCAATTCATGGCTGCTCCCCTTCTCTTGCCGCTTCCACGTCCCAAAACCCAGTCTAATCCACCTGAGATATGCAGTCCAGCGGAAATACTCGGCGGGACTCGAGCCAAGTGTGCGCCGCAACGCGATGCATTGGCGCAAGCGAGTCCGCCGAAGGCGAACGAGTCGGGCCGGTCCCGCAACGTTCTGCTGGTTTGGTTGCCGCGATGCCGGCCTGTGTCCTGTGGCATGTTTCAGCCCTCTCTTTGACATTCTCGGCGGTCAAGGGCAGAATTGCACAGGATGGGTGCGCATCCCCGGCAATCGATGAATCCCGCAGGACGCGCTGCTGCTGTCCCGTTCGAAACACCGTTTCGAAGCCGTTCGAAACGCCGTTTCGAACGCACACGCATGAATGGGGAGATTTCCTATGGCTGAAAACGTTCCCGATGCCGCCGGAACAAGGCGCGCCCCGTGGTGGAGAACCATTGGCCCCGCTTTGATAACCGCCTGCGTGGTATTCGGCCCGGGAAGTCTGGTCGTCAGCGCGAATGTGGGCGCCACATACGGGTATGACCTCCTCTGGTTGCTGGTTCTGGCGGGGCTGGTCATGGGCGGATACATGACGATGTCGGCCCGCGTGGGCGTCACTGCGGGCGCCACTCACTTCACGACGCTGGCCCGCGAGGTTAACCGCCCCTTTGCGGCGCTGTTGGGCACGGTGCTATGCCTGACCTGCGCCTCGTTCCAGTTCTCGAACAACCTGGCGGTATCTCTGGTGGCGGGCGCCTTTGCCCCTGAGAAACATGCCCTGGCCGTTCAGATTACCGTCATGGCTATGCTCAACGCCGTCATGATTGCCTTCATGTTCCGGGCAAGTTCCGTATTCAAGACCATCGAGAACGTCATGAAATACATGGTCGGCATAGTGCTCCTGTCGTTCCTGGTCAATCTGATCTTCGTGCGCCCGAACCTCCTGGCCGTCTTGAAAGGGCTCGTGCCCGGCATCCCCGAGAAACTGGCCTTGGGCGTGCCGCAGATCGTCGGCGGGGCAATCAAAGACCCGCTGGTGCTGATTGCTTCTCTGATGGGCACGACGTTCTCGGTCGCGGCCGCGTTCTTCCAAGGGAATCTCGTGCGCGAGAAGGGTTGGGATAAGGACGATTACGAGCGTGGCGTCGGCGACGCCGTCGCGGGCGTTTGCGTCCTTTCGCTGGTGAGCATGATCATCATGACCACCGCCGGCACGGTCATCCTCGGCAAGCCCGCCGACGACCTGGCCACTCTGGCTCTCACCCTGAAACCTCTGTTGGGGTCGGCCGCGTTTGTCTTTTTCTGCATCGGGCTGGCGCCGGTTGCTCTGAATCCGTTCCTCATCAACTCCATGATTGGCGGCACCGCTCTGGCAGACGGATTCGGCTTGCCCGGAAAACTCAACGATTTCTGGCCCCGCATGTTTACCATCTGCGTGTTGCTCACGGGGTTCGTTATCGCCAGCATCGGCCTATGGCTGAAGATTCCCACCGTCAATCTCATGATCTTCGGGCAAGCCCTGACGGTCATCGGCAACCCGCTTATGGCCGCGACGATCCTTTGGCTGGCGAATCGGAAGAACGTCATGGGCGACCGGCGCAACCGGCTCCCCTCTAACATGATCGGCGCGCTCGGCATCGTCGTCGTCCTGCTGCTCGCCGTGCGAATGATATGGTTCTTGTATCTGCGCTTGACCCTGGTCCTCACGTGACCCGGCCGCGGCCGCCCGGGAAGCCGGGATGGCAAACCCGGCCCGCGTTGCCAGTCTTGACGCGCGGTGGGCGGGCGGGTACCATCGTAAGGAATCGGGGATTTGGTCTCGGACGGCTCCGAGACCCGGCGCAGGGGAGAGGCGATACGTTTACCCCGTGCAGGGGTAGCTACGGATACTGATTCCGTCAACCCGCCCCGGAAAAAGTTGTTCAGCCGGGGCACAGCGGAAGGAGAGAGCCATGATTGCTGTGATGACCGCTTTTTCGGGAGTATTTGCCCTCGGAGTCTGTTTCTCCATTCTGGGCAGCATCAAGTTGAAGCTGGCGGAACAGTTGAAGATCGACGACGCCAAGGTCGGGCAGCTGATCTCGGCGTTGATGTTCAGCAGCTTGGTGTTCGTGTTGCTCATCGGTCCGCTGACCGACCTGCTGGGATTCAAGCTGATTGCGCTGGTGGGGTTTGCGGCCGGCGCCATCTGCGTATGGCTGCTGGCCAGCGCCACGTCATACCAGGCCTCTCTGGTAGCGTGCCTGCTGCTGGGCGGCGCGGCGATGTGCGTAAACACCGTCGGCAACGCCCTTGGACCCCTGGTCCTGTTTGGCGGAAAGAACAATGCCGCCGCATCGAATCTGCTCAACGTGTTTTTCGGCATGGGCGCCTTCATCACGCCGCTGATCGTGGCCGCCCTGCTCAAGAAGCTGGGGTATAAGAGCACTGTCGGGCTGATTGGGGCGATTCTGTTGATCCCGATTATCTACACCGTGTTCGGCACGTTCCCGGCGCCGCCCGAGGGGTTCAAGATTACGCAAGCGTTGGGGCTCCTGGGCCGCGGCGGCGTGTGGGCAGGCGGGCTGGCCCTTTTCTGCTACATGAGCCTCGAGGTCACCCTGGCCGGATTCGTTACCACCTACCTGAAGAGCCATGACCTCTCCGACGAAAAGGCCGGAACGGCTCTTTCGGGGTTCTGGATCGCGCTGATGCTCGCCCGGCTCATTGCGGCGTTCACGATACCGGCCCAGGCGTCCGTGTATGTGGTGCCGGCTCTCGCGTTGGTGGCGGTTATCTCGATCGCCGTTATGGTCGGCGCCAAGTCGGTGGGGATCGGCGTGGGCGCCACCCTCCTGACCGGCTTCGTGCTGGGGCCCATTTTCCCGACCCTGGTGGGCGTCACCTTCAACAAGACCGAGACATCGGGCAGCGTGTTCAGCCTGATTTTCGGGATCGGGTTGCTGGGCGCAATCCTGATGCCCAGTCTGATCGGCAAGTACGCGGCCAAGATGAACATCCGACAGAGTCTGCGGATTCTGGTTGGCGTCGCCGCGGCGTTGATCCTTCTGAGCGCGTTCCTCAGCTTCGGAATCCCCGACGCCAAGCCCGCTCCCGCGCTTCCTCCCGCGGCCGGAGCAGCCCTTTCGGTTCCAGATACGGCTCCGCACGCCACGTCGGCCTCGTGGACCCAAGCAAGCATACGGTAACACACACAGCGGCCGGGTAAACGACTCGTCGAACGTTTCCGGGCGGCGCCGCCCCAAGGACGGCGCCGCCCGTTTTGTTGCGCGACACCCTGAGTCAGCCCGTTCTGCCCAGAGGCCGTCACCAGGGGGGAGTCCCCTACCCTTTCAATCCGCTCATGGCGATACCCTGGATGAAGGTGCGCTGGGTGAAGAAGAACAAGACAATGATGGGCGCCACAACGAGGGTGGAGGCGGCCATGAGCAGATTCCACGGGGTGCCGCCCTGACGGCTCTGGAAAAACTGCAACCCAAGCGCCAGGGTAAAGGTGTCCTGGTCGATCAGGTAAATCAGCGGTCCGAGGAAATCGTTCCAGCAGTACATGAAATGGAACAGGGCCACCACGGCGAGGGCCGGCCGCGAAAGAGGCAGCACCACCCGCCGGTAAATGCCGAATTCCGAGCATCCGTCGATGCGGGCCGCGTCGTCGAAGTCGCGCGGAATAGTCAGGAAGAACTGGCGCAGCAGGAAAACATTGAACGCGCTCGCCCCGAACCAGGCAGGCAGCCACAACGGCCGGAACGTGCCGATCCAGTGCAGTTTCCGGAACACGGCGTACAGCGGCACCATAGTGACCGGAAACGGCACCATCATCGTTGCAAGAAGCACCAGGAACACGATGTCGCGGCCTTTCCATTCGATGCGCGAAAACCCGTACGCGACCACCGAACTGCTGAGCACGGTCCCGAGGGTGCCCAGGATGGCGATGGTGAGGGTGTTGCGGGCGTACGCGAAGAAGGGGATGTAATTGACCGCCTGCCAGAAGTTTTCCCACTGGACGGGGTCGGGAATCCACCGCGGCGGCATGACCATGGTCTGATCAATCGGTTTGAGCGCTGTCGAGATCATCCACACGAGCGGGAAGAGAAACAGGAGGCTTCCAGCTACCAACACGGCGTGAATCGCGAGCGCCCGCGGCCAGCTCAGCTGGTTGGCATGGGAAGCAGTGCGGGTCTTGCGCCGTTTGACCCCGTCGGATGCGATGTTCCGGCTATCCCCCATAATGCACCCTCTTGCGCGACATGCGATACACCAGAAGCGTCAATGCCAGGATGATGAGGAACAGGATCCACGCCATGGCGCACGCATAGCCCATGCGAAGGTAGCGGAACGCGGAATTGTAGAGATACATCGTGTAGAAAGTGGTCGACCGCGCGGGCCCGCCCGTGCCGTCCGTAAGCACATATGGCAGCGCGAACACCTGCAGCGCCGAGATCAAGCCCATGACGACGTTGAAGAATATGGCCGGCGACAACAGGGGGATGGTGATGTGGCGCACCTTTGAGAACCACCGGGCCCCGTCGAGATCGGCCGCCTCGTACAACTGCTTCGGTATATCCTGCAACCCCGCCAGATAGATGACCACGGCATGCCCCACCCCCCAGAGGCTCATGAGAATGATGGCGGGCTTGGACCACGCGGTCGATTGCAGCCAGATGGGCGCCTGGAGACCCAGCGGGTTCAGCACCATGTTGAGAACGTAGTTCACGACGCCGTACTCGCCGTTGAGCATCCACATCCACAGTATGCCCAGCGCGACAAGCGGCGTGAGCGACGGCAGAAAGAAGATCGTGCGGTATATGGTCATTCCGCGCACGCCGGTATTGAGCAGCAACGCCAGCACGATCGCCAGCAAGGTCGCCAGCGGCAGGAAGAACACGGCGAAATACATCGTGTTGTAGAGCGATTTCCAGAGCACCGGGTCGGTCAACAGCTCGTGGTAGTTTGCGCCGCCCACAAACACGGGAGGTTTCAGCACCGAGTAGTCGCAGAGGCTGTAGTAAAACGAAGCCGCCAGGGGATAGATCGTGAACGCGGCGAAACCCGCAATCCACGGCGAAATAAACAGCAGGCCGTTCCTGATGCTTCGCATTTCGCGGCTCGTCATCGCGCGGCCTCCGCCTCCGCCCGTTCGCGGCGCTCGATGCTCGCGCGCGCACGGACCCACATATCCGACACGCGCTCCTGCACCATCGACACCGCGGCTTCGGGCCCGGTCGTGCCGAACATGACCATGTCGAACGCCGGCGTGATCTCGTCGTTGTACTCGTACCACATGCTCATCAACGGCGCATAGAACGCATTGGGGCTGTCCGCCAGCGTGATGAACACCTCGATGTAGGGGTTGGGATGGTTGGCCAGAAACTCAGGGCTCACCTCCTTGAGCGGCGTGAATTTCTTGTGGCCCATGTTGAGAAGCTCCAATCCTTCCTGCGAACAGAGATACTGGATGAACTCGAAGGCTTCGTCGGGATGCCGCGCGCCCGCCGGAATGCAGATCGAGTCGCATTCCACCATGGCCACGTGCTCCAGGCCCGGCACCGCGGACGGAAACGGCGCCGCGCCCCACTCCAAACCGGGCGCATAGGTCTGGATAAAGTTCGCCATCCACACGCCCTGAACGATCATCGCCACCCGCTCACTGAAAAAGGGGTTCTGCGGCGTGGCGAACTGGCCCGCGATGCCGCTTTGAAACCGCCGCAACTCCTCCGCCCCGTACTTCTGGGGATAGCTCTGGATCCATTTCCACGCCGCCAGGTTCTCCGGCGTATCGAACGTGACATTCTCGCCGTCCCACAATTCACCCCCGAACCAGTATCCCCACGACCAGTGCCACCACCCCGGCTCGGACGGCGTAAACCCAACCTGCACGAGATGGCCGTTCTCATCGTACTTGGTCAGTTTCCCGGCCATCTCGTCGAGTTCAGCCAGCGTTCGCGGCGGACGTTCGGGATCGAGCCCCGCTTCGCGGAACAGCCGCTTGTTCCAGTGCAGCGCGGTCGAGGCCGGCGTCGTCGGCAGGCCGTACAACGTGCCCCGGTAGGTGTTCTGTTCCAGGAACACCTCGGTAAACGCCTCCCGGCGCATGCCCGCCTTCTCCATGAAGGGTTCCAGCGGCATCAGGGCCCGTTTCTCGGCGAACTGCGACAGCCCCGCGCTCCATAGTCCTACCAGGTCCGGCGGATCGCCGCCCGCGATCGCCACCAGCGCCTTCCGGTCGATCTGGCTCATGGTGACCAGATTGACGTAGATGCGGTCCTGCTTCCCGTTGAACCGGTCCACCACCCGCTGGATGGCCTCACCCTCGAATCCGGTCCATTTTTCCCAGTACGTGATCCGGAGACGGCCGTCGACGTACTCGTCCCGCGGTTGAGGAATGATGATGTTGCAGCCGGACAGGCAGATGAGAGCTGCGAGCAAAACGCACACAACACCGAACGCAGACGGCCCCAGCGAACCTGTTGTGACGCGGCCTCCTCGCGCTCTGGCGCACCCCGCTGTGGCGTGGCCTCCCCCCGCTGTGGCGTGGTCTCCTGACCACGCCACTCTTGCGACCGAAGGCCTCCCGCCCCCGCCTCCGCACCCTGGAACCAGCAACACGGAGACCGGCAATCGCGCGCGCGGTGCGTTCACTGGACCGCGCCACGCCAGCGTCCCTGGCCCGTTTCGGCGATTGCTCACGTTACCCCCCGAACCAGAACATGGAAACATTCACATGGCGCCAAACCCTCCTAGCATACACATTTCACCGCCTGGATTTGAAACCCAACACGGCATCGCTACAGGCTTGACGCCTGCGCTGCCATGACCAGCGCCGGCTTGCGCCGGGCGCCGGGGAGTCGTACCATCGCGCGGCGATGGTTCCGTAGCGTTCGGGAGACTGGTCCGCTCATGCTCATCAAGATCGTGGCTGTATCCGGGGTATTCTGCCTCGGCTTTTGTTTTGCGCTGCTGGGTTCGCTCAGCGTGAAGATCATGCCGCGCCTGGGGATTGGCAAAGCGGCGTTCGGCACCCTCGTGGCAGGATTCATGTTCTCAAGCACTCTTTCGTGTCTCGCCCTGGGATTCTTCGTGGACGCTCTGGGATACCGCCCGATTGCGGTATCCGGGTTTGTCGGCGTGGCCCTGTGCACATTGCTGTTGGCGCGGTGCAGGGCGTTCGCGCCCGCCATGGCCGCCTGCATCCTCCTGGGACTCTGCGCAATGTCGGTCAACACGGCGGGCAACACCCTCATCACCATCACGCTGTTTGACGGTACGAATCCGGCCGCCGCGAGCAATCTGGGCAACGTGTTCTTCGGTGCAGGTCTTCTGCTGACGCCCCTGCTGGCAAGCGTGCTGTTCGAGCGCCTGCAGTTCGACCGGGCCGTGTCGCTGTTGGCGATCTTCCCCGCGCTCCCCGTATTGCCGGCGCTCTTCGCCCAATATCCGGCCATAGAGACAGGGTACAGTCTGGCCAGCGCGCTGGCTATCGTGCGTGAACCCGCCGTTATCGCGGCTTCGGTCTGGGCATTCTTCTACTCGTCCATCGAGACCGTCCTGTCGAGTTGGCTGCCCAGCTGCGGGAAGGAGGTATTCGAACGGGCCGAACCCGGTGTGGCGGAAGCGCATCGCGACGCTTCCGCGCAACGCCTCTTGTCGTATTTTGCCCTGGCGATCATCGCGAGCCGGGTGGGCATGAGCCTGGCGCCGTGGCTTGCGGCCCACGGCGTCCCGGTGGTGACGGCCGGGTCGATGCTCCTGATTCTCTCGTTGGCGGGGTTGCGGTTCGCGCAATCGTCCCGAGCTTGCCGGCTATGCGTTATCGTCGCGGGGCTCGGTATCGGCCCCTGTTATCCCACAACCCTGGGCATGGTGTTTTCAAAATTCTACCCGGGGGTCTACGGCACCATTTTCGGTACGATGTCCACCCTCGGCATGTTCGGGGGCACGGTCGCCCCGAAGATCATCGGCAACATCGCGCAGCGCTCGAGTGTCCAGCGGGCGCTGTTGTGGCTGATCCCCGCGTGTCTTCTGCTGACAGCCGCGATCTTCGTGACCGCCGCCCTGCCGGGACGCGGCGCCCCCGTACCATGACAAGCCAAGCGCGCTCGCCGGGAGAGGGCCGTCTGTTCGGTTGCGGTCAACGGCCGTGCCGGGATACTCTAATGAGCAACTTCAGAAAACGACCCTTGGCGTCAAACATACCGGAGGAAAAACCGCCATGACCGAATTGAAACATGGCCTCGTGGTGACCCTTGTCCTGGCTCTTGCGCTTTCGCTGTTTCCCGGCTGCGGACCCAAGGAGGCGCCTCCCGCGCCGCGGGAACCGTCTCAAGCGCCTGTAGAACAACCCGCCGCGCCTCCGGCTGAGGCGGCACTACCCGCTGATACCGGCGACCCCATCGCGGTCATGAAAGAGCCGCCGGCCATGCCGAAAGGGTACGGTTCGACCCCCGAAGTCATGATCGCCATCGGCAAGGGCGAGATCGAGCTGCTTGATGAGAACGTAAAGCCGCCGGAAGACGTGAAAGAGCTCGCGGGTATCGAGTACTGCAACATCGACGGCATATCGCTGAAACTCGACCTGGCTCTGCCCGCCGAAGCCAAAGGACCGCTCCCCGGCCTGATCTTCATCCACGGCGGCGCATGGGCCAGTGGCGAACGCGAGATTTACCACCTCTATACCTACAAATTCGCCCAGCAGGGCTATGCCGCGGCGACCATTTCATACCGCCTTGCGGGGCAGGCAAAATTCCCCGCCGCCGTGCAGGACGTGAAATGCGCCGTGCGTTGGATGCGCGCGAACGCCGCGACCTATGGCATCGATCCTGACCACATCGCGGTGCTTGGCGGCTCCGCGGGGGGGCATCTCGCCATGATGGTCGGGTACACCTCCGATGTGCCGGAATTCGAGGGAGAGGGCGGCAACCCGGGCGTCAGCAGCGCCGTCCAAGCGGTGGTCAATTTCTACGGACCCTATGATCTTACCGCGGAAATCGCCCAGAATTCGGACGATGTCAAAGGGTTCCTCGGCGTTACCTACGAGGAAAACCCCGATCTCTATCTCAAAGCGTCGCCTATGAATTACCTGAATGCGGGTGACCCGCCTACCCTGATTTTTCATGGAACCATCGACGAGGTGGTGCCGGTGGAACAGTCGGAGCGCCTTGCGGCACGGCTCGGAGAGTTGGGCATTCCCTATACGTTCGAGCGTTTCGAGGGATGGCCCCACACCATGGACCTTGCCAAGGCGGTTAACGAGCGCTGCCGCTGGTTCATGTACCGGTTCTTCGAGGAACATCTCTCACTTGAACCAGCGGCCCCTGCGGGTGCGGCGCAATGAGAATGGCGGATTGCGGCTGGGTGTGGGAAGGCCAGGGCCTCGACCCGGGCGTGCACCCATCCATCTTCGGCATCGGAGATGGCGCGGAGTTTTTCGGCCTCCGGAAAGTGCATTTCCTGTTCCATGACACGACGCGCCTGGCCCTCCAGCGTCTTGCGCATCTGGAGGAGGTCGTGCCCGACATCTCGAAGTGGCGGTTCCGCGATACGAAGAACGGCGGTTCGGAGAGCTACTGCGACGGCCGGCCCGAGACCGTCCGCGCCGAGGCGGAGAAAGTCAGCCGGTTCTCGCGCGAGTTCCCCAACATCACCGGCGGGTACTACGACGACATGAAAGGGCTCATTACCAAGTATGGGCACGGAGCCGACGAGTGCGCCCGCATACACGACGCGCTCCGCAGCGAGAACAAGAACCTCAAGCTGCACACGGTGGTGTACAGCCACGAGCTTGACCCGCCCGGGTTCTGGCTGCCTCTCCTGCCCTACATGGACGTCGTGACGTTCTGGGTCTGGGGCTACGAGCGGCTCGCAACGCTCGAGGATGACCTCAAACGGTGCCGCGAACTCTTCGGCGGCCGGCCCATCCTAATGGGGTGCTATCTGCGGGACTATCCGACCGCGTCGCCCATGCCCATGGAATCGGTCCGCCACCAGTGGCGGGTGCTGGCCGATGCGCTGGCCGGCGGCCTCGTCGACGGATACGACATTCTCGCGACCGTTCTTATCGAAGGCCAGCTCGAGCAGGCCGAGTGGATTCGGGATTTCATCAAAGACCATTCGTAGGAGTGAATCATGCGGGTGTTGGTGATGGGCGCGGGCGCCATGGGTTCCGCGGTCGGAGGGTTTCTGGCAAAAGCCGGGCATGCTGTAACGCTCGTCGGCCGCCCGGCCCATATCGAAGCCATCGCCCGGCAGGGGTTGCGCATCACGGGCATCTGGGGCGGCCACCACGTCTCGAACCTGGCCACGGCCACCGGCGCCGCCGCGTTCAAGCCCGGAGATTTCGATCTCATCCTGATCACCGTGAAATCGTACGACACGCGGACGGCCGTGGCCGCCATTGCGCCCCTGGTCGACAGCCACACCCTCGTATGCTCCTACCAGAACGGCCTCGGAAACGCCGAGATCATCGCGGAAGCCGTCGGCTGGCACAGAACAGTCGGAGCGCGGGCTATCTACGGCGTGTGGCTCCCGGAGCCCGGCACGGCCGAGATCACGGTCATCGCGAATCCCACCGCGCTAGGCGTTTACACGCCCGATGCCCCGGCGGACCGGGTCCGCGGGATCGCCGAAGCGATGAACGCCTCAGGCGTGCCCACCGTCTACACCGACCGTATCGCCACCGTGCTCTGGGGAAAAGTGGCCTACAACTGCGCGCTGAACCCTCTCTCCGCGCTCCTCGATGTGCCCTACGGGGCGCTGCTCGACACGGAACACACCCGCGCCATCATGCGCGATGTGGTCCACGAGTTGTACGCGGTGGGACGCGCCATGAATGTGAACCTCGACCCCGGCGCGCCCGAAGCGTACGTGACTCTCCTGTTCGAGGAGCTGATTCCCCCCACGGCAAAACACTATGCGAGTATGCGCGAGGATTTCCGGCTGAAGCGCCGCACCGAGATCGACGCTCTCAACGGCGCTATCTGCCGGTACGCCGGCGCGCAGGGCATCGTATGCCCCGCCAACACCCTGTTAACCCGCCTGGTTCACGCGCGCGAACATCAAATCGGCCTGCATTCATAGCGTTCGCGCCCGAACTGCGCTTGACGTTGCATCCCGTCAAGCGCACAATAGAGACAAACCGGTTCAGGTGCAATCAGATGATCGTTCAGTGTGAATTGTGCCCGAAAAACTGCCTGATCGCTCCCGGGCAAAGCGGTGAATGCCGGGTCCGCGTGAACCTGGACGGCAAACTGGTCGCGGTCACGTACGGGAGACCCTGCGCCGCACACGTAGACCCGATCGAGAAGAAGCCCCTGTTCCACATGCTGCCGGGGTCCGAGATCTTGTCGATAGCCACCGTGGGCTGCAACCTCCACTGCAGGAACTGCCAGAACTGGGAGATTTCCCAGGAGAACCCCGAGAATGTCACCGCGCGGGAAATGCCGCCGGCGGACCTCCCCCGCATGGCCGCGTCCTACGGGTGCCGGTCCATCGCCTACACTTATACCGAGCCCATTGTCTATTACGAATACACCCTTGACGGATGCATGCAGGCTCACGATGCAGGGCTCAAGAACGCGCTTGTTACGGCTGGTTACATCAACCGCCCGCCCCTCGAGCGCCTGGCCCCTTACGTCGACGCCGCCAACATCGACCTGAAGTCCATGTCCGACGCATTTTACCGGGACATCTGCGAAGGAAGCCTGGCTCCCGTGCTTAGCGCCCTGGAAACCGCGAAAGCGGCGGGTGTTTGGGTGGAGGTCACGAATCTGGTGATCCCCACCCTGAACGATTCCGATGCCGAGTTACAGAAACTCTCCCGCTGGGTGGCGGAGAACATGGGCCGCGAGACCCCCCTTCATTTCTCCCAATTCCACCCCGCGTACCGGATGAAGAACCTGCCGCCGACCCCCGGAGAGACCATGGACCGCGCGAGAGAGATCGCCAAGGCCGAGGGGTTGTATTATGTGTATATTGGCAATGTGTCACGCCCCGACGGCGAGAATACGTACTGCCACCAATGCGGAACCCTGTTGCTCGCCCGGGAACGGTACACCATACTCGAGAACAAGCTGCGCGAGGGGGCGTGTCCCGCGTGCGGCACGAAAGCGTATGGCATATGGCAATGACGCGACGTACCTTCACACAGACTGCTCTAATGGCCGCGGCCGCCGTGTTCTGTCCGGTCATGCGTTTGGCGCGGCAAACCGTTGTTCGTGTTCGGTATGCGGAGAGGCCGCACGACAAGCGGCATTGTGGGAGCATCGCGCCTCTATCACCGGAAGAAATCGCGCGAGCCGGCAAATGGCTAGGGTAGGCCGCGCCAGGAGCGGCTCAGCTCGGGAGAACAGGGTGTGGCAAAACGTCCGTATGTAGTCGGTGTTGCAGTCGTGCTCATAGTCGCGGCGGCAGCTATTCTGAGTTGGATGGTTGCACGGGTGGGAGTCAAGGAAATGCGCCACGAGCCGCAACAGCAAGCCAAGGCGCCGGAGCCCACGGCGGAACCGTCCCGCCCCAAAAAGGTGTTCGACTCTCCTCTGGCGGGGAGGTGGTACCCGGCAGACCCCTCTGAGCTTGCCGCAATGCTCGATAAACACCTGGCCGCCGCGGTGCAGGACCCATTGGAGCGTGTCCAGGCGCTTGTTCTGCCGCACGCGGGCTACCAGTACAGCGGCCCCGTAGCTGCGTACGGGCTCAAGGCGGCACAAGACCGGGAATATTCGCGCATCGTGATTATGGGCCCGTCGCACCGCGTCCCCATGAGGGGGGGTGCGAGCGTGCCCGATGCTACCCACTACCGGACGCCCCTGGGAGAGATTCCCCTGGATGTGGCATTCATCGAGGCGCTGCTCGAACACAGCATGTTTCGCCGCGTCGCGGAAGTCGACGCCGTCGAGCACAGTGTTCAGATTGAAGTGCCCTTGATTCAGCACAGCATCGGCTCGCCGCCCATAGTACCCATCGTTGTCGGAGAGCTGACGCTGGAACAAACGCGGGAAATGGCGCGCATACTCGGCGGATTGCTCGATGAAAACACCCTCGTGATTGTCAGCAGCGATTTCACCCATTACGGCCCGGCCTACGGGTACGTGCCGTTTGACCGCGACATTCCGGAAAACCTCGAACGGCTCGATATGGCCGCATGGAGCGCGATCGAGTCTAAGAATGCCGAAGCGTTTGACGCGTATCTCAACGAGAGCCAGGCCACGATCTGTGGCACATGCCCCATTCTGGTCCTTCTCGCAATGCTGCCGGAGAACGCCGAACCCCACCTGCTCAACTATCAAACTTCGGGCGCGATCACGAACGATTACGAGAACTCCGTGAGCTATCTCAGCATCGTCTTCACAGGCGCCTGGAGGAAAGGAGCCGCCATGACCGAACCGGCCACTGCGTTGCCCCTCACACAAGAGGACAAGGAACGCTTGCTTACGCTCGCCCGGGAGACCTTGCGATTCTATCTGGAAACCGGCAAGACACCCACACCCGAAGAACTGGGCGTCGAGATCACCCCCGCCATGGAGCAGACCATGGGGGCGTTCGTGACGCTGCACGAACATGGAAGGCTCCGGGGCTGCATTGGCGAGATCGAACCCCGCCGGCCGCTGTACCAAGCCGTAATGGCCAACGCAGTCAACGCTGGCGTCAAAGACTACCGGTTCCCGAATGTCGTGCCGGACGAAATGCCGGAACTGGAGTTTGAAATCTCCGCCCTTACCCCGCCCCAGCCGGTCGAGAGCCCGGAACGCATCGTTATCGGCAAACATGGGATGACCATCGAAAAAGCCGGCCGCCGGGCCGTCTTTCTTCCCCAGGTAGCGCCTGAGCAAGGATGGGACCGCGACACGACCCTCGGCCATCTCTGCATGAAAGCCGGCCTTCCTCCGGACGCATGGCGGGAGGACGCCGCCTTCACCGTGTTTGAGGCCATCGTCTTCGGCGAGGAGAAAGGATGAGATTTCCTCGCGGCGCCTTAGTGTTCACTCTCGGTTTCTTTGCCCTCGCCGCCCAGACGCTGCTGTTTCGCCAATTCTTGACCGCGTTCGAGGGCAACGAACTGGCCATCGGGATATTCTTCTGCTCGTGGCTGGTGTGGGTCACCCTTGGCGCGTGGCTGGCTCGCATACCAACGCCGCTCCACGCCCATCTGGTCACCCGTTTCCGGGGCGCCGTACTGCTCTATCTGCCCGCGTTCGTCATTCAATACGCCCTGATTGGCAACGCGCGTGAAATCGCGGGAGTAGCCCCATACGAGCAGTTCCCGCTCCTGGCCATGGTCGGGGTGTGTTTCGTTGCCAACAGCCCCATCAGCGTGCTGACGGGCGCCTTCTTCACATGGGCGTGCCGGTGGGCCGCGAGCACCGATTCCACCACCAAGCCGAACGATGCCGGACTCACGCCCGCCTGGGTCTATATGCTCGAGGCGATCGGCGCGGCCGCAGGAAGCCTCTGGGCGACGATGTGGCTCGCCGGCGGCGTCCCCGTCGAAACCGTCTTTCTTTCAACCGCGATCGTTCTGACTGCCGGAGGCATCGAAGTCAACCGTTCCGGCTCGGTACGACTGGCCGCCGCGATATTGCTCGCGCTGCTCATCTACCTGGGAGCGGGAGACTACTGGTCCGCCTGCACCCATCAACGGCAGTGGGGCCGCCTGCTCCCCGCCGGATACCAGGGCAGCGTTACCACCGCCCAGGCCGAGTACCTCTATGGCGAACACGACGGGCAGTTCACCGTGATGTCATGGGGCAGCGTATGCGAAACGCCGTTCACGACATCGCAAGGCGCCGAGGACGCCGCGGCAATCCTGCCGCAGTGCCCCGGAGCGCGGCGCATCCTGGTGCTGGGTACGGATGCATACCCGTTGTGCAGCGTGTTGTGCAGCCTGACGCAAATCGAGCAGGTGGACTGGTTTCACCCCGACCCGGCATATCCCGGCACGTTGCTTGACGTGCTGCGGCAGCGCGGCTATGCCGTGCCCGACAACCTCAAGGCCTACGGTACCGATGCACGCACCTTCCTGCGAGAAACCGCCCTTTCCTACGACTTGATCATCCTGAGTTTGCCCGACACCACCACGCTGCTGCTGAATCGCTACTCGACCGCCGAGTTCTTCGCCACCGTCAGAGGCGCGCTGAAGCCGGGGGGCGTGATTGCCACCCGCGTGCCCGGCGGGGCCAACTACTTGGCCAGTGAGTCCGCGTTTCTGGGCCTTTCCATGATGACGACGCTCGAGGCGGCGTTCCGGAACACGGCGCTCAAACCCGGGGCATCCTCGTGGTTCTTTGCGTCCGATGGCGACACCGTGACAGCCTCCCCCATGCGGCTTGCGCGCCGCTGGCAGCAGATCGACGGCGCGGAAAGATGGTACCCCGCCGAAGGCGTTCGCGACTTCTATCGGGGCGGCCGCGTCATGCAACAGCTCGATGCATACGAGAAGGCTCGCGTCTCGGTTCCCCCCGAGGTCCTCGTCAACACCGACCGGAATCCTCGGGCGTTGCTTTTCGGCATCCTGCTGGAACTTCGGCGCGCGGGATTCCGGCTGGCTGATGCGCTGCCCGGCGTTCTCGGGGGTGGAACATTCGTCGTAGCGGCTGCCTTGCTGGTTCTTGCCGCAAGCCGGTTCGTGTTTCTCATCAAGCACGGCGGCTCCGGCGTTCCGCCGGTTTTTGACGCGCACCTTCTCATAGCCACAACGGGCCTGGCCAGCATGGCCCTGTCCATCGTGCTCATGTTCTTCTATCAGGTCCGTCACGGGGCCCTGTTTTTGCACATCGGCATCATATCCGCCCTGGTAATGCTGGGCGCGTGGATTGGAAGCCTTGCAACAAAATGGCTTCTTTCAAGGCGCAACGCCGAATCGCCTCTGGTGTTGCCCGGCCTGCTTACGGGGCATCTCCTCGTGCTTGGAGGGGCGATGGCGATGGGCACGGACGCGCCCATAGCCGTTTTCCTCGCTGGATTCTTCCTGTGCGGGGTTTTCACCGGGGCCTATTTCCCGATCGGCGCGTTTCGCCTCGCCCAAGCGGGCCAACAGCCCGATGTTTCCGGCGCGCACCTCGAGGCGTTCGATAACTTCGGCGGGGCGTTTGGCGCCGCGGTCACGGGCTTGGTTTTGCTCCCATTCTTCGGAGCTGTACACACGGTGGCCCTGCTCGCGGGATTCCTGGCCTTGAACATCCCCCCTCTGCTCCTGGGCAAACGCGCCGAACACGTGCGGCCCGCCGCCGGAGACTGGTTCGACCGGCTGGCCCGTCCCGCATCATACGCGGCGGTTACCATTGCGATGCTCGCGCTCGCGGCATCCAATATCCTCGCCGCATCGAATGCCGCGAGCCGGGCTTCGCGCTTGTTGGACGACGTTCGGACGCTCGCGGGTCAAGATGCGGAACTCGAGTCCGCAACGGTCACACTCGCCGATGGCGCAGCGTTCACGTACTACCGGGAAAAGACTCCCGAAGGTGAAACAAAGGGGTATTTGTTCGATACCCGCGCTCTCGCGGACGATGTTTATGGCTACGGAGGGCCAGTGGTGCTGGCGGTGTCCGTGGATGCCGCCGGGATTGTCCGGGACTACCGCATTGTCCAATCCCAGGAGACTCCGATCTATCTCGACTTCGTGCGTCCCTGGCAGCAGCAACTGACAGGTAAGAACATCTTCGAGCCGGACCCGTTCAAGGACATCGATGCCCTGAGCGGAGCGACTCTCACCAGCAACGCGTTGATGGCCGGCCTCGAGCGCGCGGGCAATCGCTTCGCTCGCGAGGTGCTCGGCCAGTCGATCGCCGCGATCAGCCAGGACAAGCGCTCCGCCCGCGACGTGCCGGGACTGGCGTGGCTGGTCGGCTTGTCGCTTGCAGCCATTGTTGCGCGCCAGCGGCCCAAACCCTGGGTCCGAAGGGCCATCCTCGTCGTTTCACTAATCGTGTGCGGCTGGTACTTGAACCTTCAATACTCCACGCAGCAGGCGGCGAGTCTCGCCACGGGAGCGTTCCCCGCATGGGCCCTGGCCGCGCCGGTGTTCTTGCTGCTGGCGGTTCCGCTGCTCACGATTCTGTTCGGAAATATCTACTGCGGCTACCTCTGTCCGTTCGGGGCCACCCAGGAGCTGTTGGAGGATGTGACGCGGGGGAGTCTGACGGTCGAGCCCACGAAGCAGGCATGGCGCTACGGCCGGGCGGTCAAGTACGTCCTGCTCTTTCTGCTCGCGCTGCTTTTCGCGGTATACCGCGATCCCGCGGTGTCGCAGGCCGACCCGCTCATCAGCATTTTCAGCGGCATGCCAGGCCGGTTCGTGCTTTTCATGAGCATGGGAATATTCGCTCTGTCCCTGGTCTTTCGCCGGTTCTGGTGCCGCAACCTTTGTCCGGCCGGGGCATTCCTGGCGCTTTGTAACGGCATCCGGATCTTCAGACGGCTCCGCCCGGCCATCCAGCCCCGGAAATGCCCCATCGGCGTGTGCCAGGGAACCGACCTCGACTGCATTTGCTGCGACAGGTGCCGCCATGAAGACAGCTGACGCCATATTTCTGGTCTGCGTGTGCGCGGTGGCGGCGCTCTTTGTGTTCGCGACCGTGACGCGGACGGAGAGCGCTTCGCCGGCCGCCCCCGTTCCCGCGGCGGCCGGAGGAGGCGGACGCCCCCGCGACGTCGATATCAACCGCATCCACAAGATGATCGAGCGCGGCGAGTTGTCAGGCCGGGAAGCTGAGTTCTACCGAGAAGCGCCCGCCGAAACCTCAAACGACCAAAACGACACAAAGGACTGAAGGGACACCCAGCGCAGCCCCCTGGGCTCTCCGTCACCTTCCAACCG